>NZ_BAAGIQ010000003.1:0-61278 GCF_054658175.1 Alkalibacterium sp. s-m-28 | reverse complement strand
GAGAACTGGCGCTTTTGTAGGCATTGATGAATTTGGACAATTCTGTGTTAGGGTGAGCTTTGAACAGGATATGAATGTGGTCTCTATCTTCATTCCATTCGATGAGAGTGATGTTGTAGTTTGTACTCATTCTTAGAAACATATCTTTGGCATAATCCGAAACAGGGGGAGTGATGACTTTTCTTCGATACTTTATAACTAAGACAAGGTGGTAATACATCGAGAAGACTGAATGATTGTTGTTGTCCAATTCCATTGATGTCACTTCCTTTCTGTTGGTTACCACTGAATATAGTATACAACAAAAATGACAGATTAACCACTTCAAGCTATCGCTTGACCGACATTCATCTCCCACTTTCACTGGTGCTTCGCACCCATACGCTTAGAAGTGGGAGACTTCTTTCGGAATTACGTTAAAAAAGACGAGACAATGACCTGGAAGAATCATTATGGACAGCTGAGTCAGCAAACAGAGTATGTCCGATTCCTATCAATCATTATCTCATCTTTTTTTGATGTTTATATCATTTCTTTCGTTAAATCAATTAGATGGCAGTTGTCGCTCCACGGTAGATGATTCCACGTCTTGCGTCAACAGTGATAAGCTCATCCTGTTCAATCAGTTCCGTAGCATTTTCTGCAGAAACGATCACTGGGATACCCATTGCGATACCGATAACAGCGGCATGAGAAGTCAGTCCGCCTTGTTCTACAACGATAGCTGCAGATTTTTCAATAGCCGGCAGGTAATCTTTGTCTGTGTTTTTGACAACTAGTACGCCGCCTTCAATTGCTTTTTCCATAGCTTCCTCAGCAGAACCGGCAACGATTGCTTTTCCGATGACTGATTCAGATCCGACACCTTGACCGCTTGTCAGTTTAGATCCGATAAGCTGAATCTTCAAAACGTTAGTCGTTCCACGCTCACCTACTGGAACACCTGCAGTAATAATGATCAGGTCGCCTTCTTTAGCGTACCCTTTCTCTACAGTCGTTTGAGTAGCCAAGTTGAACATGTCGTCAGTTGATGTTGGTTTTTCTGATACAGTAGGCTGTACTCCCCACTGCAGAGCTAGTCCTCGAGCAGTTTCTTCACTAAATGTCACTGCAAGAATATCAGCTTTAGGTCTGAACTTAGAGATCATACGTGCAGTATGTCCTGATTCAGTCGCAGCAACGATTGTTGAGATGTTCAAGTTTTTAGCAGTGTGACCGACAGCCTGACCGATTGCTTCAGTCATATCATTCTGGTCGTATGCTTTAAGTGCAAATGCATCCTGGTTAACTAAAGCAGTTTCAGTACGCATGGCGATGTTGTACATTGTCTGTACAGATTCTACAGGGTAATCTCCTGCTGCAGTTTCACCGGAAAGCATGATTGCATCCGAGCCGTCAAAGATAGCATTCGCTACGTCTGAAGCTTCAGCTCTTGTCGGACGAGGATTTGCCTGCATTGAATCCAGCATCTGAGTTGCTGTAATAACCGGTTTCCCCGCATCGTTACATAGACGGATCATTCGTTTTTGAACAATTGGCACGTCCTCAGTTGGGATTTCCACACCAAGGTCACCACGAGCAACCATCAGTCCATCAGAAATCTTAAGAATTTCTTCCAGGTTGTCTACACCTTCCTGGTTTTCAATCTTAGGAATAATCTGAACATGCATTTTGTCTTCTTTTTCAAGTATTTCAGTAATTTCAAGTACATCAGAAGGTCGTCTGACAAATGAAGCAGCAATATAATCTATATTGTTTTCCAGCCCAAACATGATGTCAGAACGGTCTTTGTCAGTCAGACCAGGCAGGTTTACAGAAACGCCAGGGACATTTACACCTTTTTTGTTTTTAAGATCGCCTGTGTTCTGAGCAGTAGTGACAATATCTTCGTTTTCACGATCGATATCTGTTACTAGAAGATTGATCAGTCCATCATCTAGAAGAATGCTTGAACCAGGAGTCACGTCATTGATCAAGTCCGGATAAGTGACTGAGAAACGTTCATTTGTCCCTTCAACTTCGTTCATCGATACACGGACAGTGTCCCCTTTAGTAATCGTCACTTTTCCGTCTTTCATGTTGTTCGTTCTGATTTCAGGACCTTTAGTATCAAGCATGATACCGACCATTTTACCAGTCTGTTCAGATGCTTTCCGGATATTCTTGATACGGTTCAAGTGCTCTTCGTGATCGCCGTGTGAAAAGTTAAGTCTCGCAACATTCATTCCTGCTTCAATCAGTTTAACTAATGTATCAAGTGATTCACTTGCCGGTCCAATGGTACAAACAATTTTCGTCTTCTTCATTATCTGACTCTCCTAAAAAATAGTATTTGGTGTTGCATTTTCATAAATGATGACTTAAAGCATTCCAACTTTAGAGGTATAGTTAGTTGGATATTTCCTCATTCAACTTAAACAAGTCCATGTTAGGTGTGTGAGTCATGTTGTCCAGTGTTTCAACGATATCTCTGACTATGATTTTCTCGTTGACTATTCCAAGACAGACCCCACCTTGTCCTTCTTTAAGGACGTCTACTGCTTTGGCTCCAAATTGAGAAGCAAGGACCCTATCTCTAGCTGTAGGTGAGCCCCCACGCTGAACGTGTCCCAGGACTGTTACTCTTACATGAAAATTATCAATAGCATCCAGCTTTTCAGCAAACTCGTTGCCGCCCATCACTCCCTCGGCCAGGATAATGATGCTGTGCTTTTTGCCTTTCTCTTTTCCTTCTCGGATGTTATCAGCTACTTCTGTAATATCGAAGCCTTTCTCAGGAACAATGATCTGCTCTGCACCACTGGCAACACCAGTCCACAAAGCGATATCTCCCGCATCTCGACCCATCACCTCAATGACGAAAGTGCGGACATGGGATGTAGCTGTATCTCTGATCCTATCCAGTGCATCAAGCACTGTATTGATTGTTGTATCGAATCCGATCGTGTAATCAGTTCCTGCAATGTCATTGTCGATCGTTCCGGGGATGCCGACACATGGAAAACCACGTTTAGTCAAAGCATATGCCCCTCGGTAAGACCCGTCTCCACCGATGACGACTAGTCCCTCAATGCCAAAGCGCTTAAGCTGTTCGATTCCTTTCAGCTGTCCTTCTTCAGTTGCGAATTGAGGATACCTCGCAGAATATAAGAAAGTTCCTCCTCGCTGAATCATGTCGCCGACATCTTTTCGTGTCAGTTTTCTGATATCACCGGCAACAAGGCCGGCATATCCGTAATTGACACCATATACTTCCATGCCTTCATGCAATGCCTTCCTTACAACAGCACGTATGGCAGCATTCATTCCGGGAGCGTCTCCTCCACTTGTAAGAACGCCAATTCTTTTCATCTCATTTCCACCTTCAATGCAAATTTTCTTCATTCCCTGTCAGAAACTCACAGAGATATGTAAAATACCTCAGGTCATCATTCAACATGTTTCACCCTATGATATTTTACCTTAAACCATCATTTATTTACATACATTTATTATTTTATCATTTTTAACCGGTCTTGTCTTTTAAAATCCAGAGATAAACGGATTTAATGCTGATTATTTCAGAAAAACATTCTCTTTTCCTAATGCATCTATCAATTCATTGAGCAGCTCTTCGTCAGGCTGCACATTGAATTTGCTTTTAAGCTTTTCTTTTCTCTCTGTAGCAGGATCATAAATGATCACGGGTACTGACCCAGTTCTTTTTGACACTATAGCTAAGATCTCCTGAAGTCTGTTTCTGTTCTGGTCAATATCCCTGATTCTTAAGAACAGCCCTTTGTGCGCTGATTCTTTTTCTGTCAGCATTTCAACTGTGCTAGCAATGACGTTGATTCGACCGCCTTTCCACTCTGCTTTTCCTCTTACTTGGAGAAGCGCACCTTCCTTGCATAAACGGGAGACCCTTCTATAAACATCAGGAAACAGAATGACCGTGCCTTCACCGGAGGAATCCGACACATCCATGAAAGCCATCGGTTCTCCACGTTTTGTCTGTATTTTTTTCATGGCTTCAACCTGAACAGCATAGGCAGAAAAACGTCCGGCTTCAGATACAGTAAGAAAATCAGTGGTACTCTGAGCGTATTGTTCTGCAGGATGCCCAGACAGGTAAAAACCAGTCACCTCAAACTCCTGCTGTAGCTTTTCTTTGAAAGAAAGATCAGGCAACTGTTCCATTCTAGGAGCAAGTGATTCGAAAAGTTCTGCATTCCCATTACTCATCTTGATACTGTCAATAACAGATGCTAATGCATTAATAAGTGTATTTCTGTTCGTTCCCAGCTCATCAAAACACCCTGCCTTGATTAGCGGCAGGATCATCTGCTCTTTGCGCCACTTATCATCCATCCTACTAACGAAAGACATCAGATCCTTAAATGGGCCATTAGCTTTTCTCTCATTCATTATATGACTAATGAACTCTCTTCTCAAACCTTTCACCGTATCCAGCCCAAAAATAATCGATCCACTGCTGACAGTAAAGGAATACCAGCTGGAATTAATAGAGGGTTTCACGAGCGGCAGCCCCCGCTGCTTAGCTTCCATTAAATACTTTCTGACCTTTTCTCTACTATTGGAAGTGGAGCGCATAAGCGCAACATAAAATGCTGCGGGATAATGTGCCTTGAAATAAGCTAACTGGAAAGCCAGTTTTGAATAAGATACTGCGTGAGATCGGTTGAAGCCATAATTGGCGAACCTTTCTATATGAGTGTATATCGCCTCGGCATCTTCTTCCTGATACCCTCTTTCCTTGGCACCAGCAACAAATTGGTTGCGCCCTACATCTATTTCATCTTTTATCTTCTTTGAAATCGCTCTTCTCAGTATATCAGCTTCTGACAAGGTGTATCCTGCGATTTTTGAAGCAACTTTCATTACTTGTTCCTGATAAACTATAACGCCATACGTGACTGACAAAATTTCTTTCAGATCATCATGAATGTATTCAACCGGTTCTTTGCCTTTTTTTCGGGCAATGAAATGATCGATCTGCTCCATAGGACCTGGTCTGTACAATGCATTGACAGCGACTATATCTTCAAATTCAGTTGGCCCAAGTTTTTTAAGTACTCTTTGTATCCCGGCAGACTCAAACTGAAAAATACCATTTGTATCAGCTGTTCTAAACAAGTCTAAAGTCTTTGGATCGTCTAAAGATATTGCTGCAAGGCTATCGTCTATAGACCGTCTGTTCAGACCTGAAAGTGAAAGGCAATCAGCTAGTATCGTCAGGTTCTTCAATCCAAGAAAGTCCATCTTCAAAAGACCCACAGTCTCGACATCACCCATCGTAAACTGCGTCAATGGCATGACCCCACTGCCTTCCTGGAGCGGTGTTGACAAAGTAAGAGGGTCCTTGGAGATAACAACTCCTGCAGCATGCGTGGATACATGTCTGGGGAGTCCTTCAAGTTTTACAGCTGTTTTAAACAGCATCAAATTCCTCTCAGATTCATTTACTAATTCCTTTAGTTTATCCGATTCGTTATAGGCTTCTTTTAACGTAACTCCCGGTCGTGACGGAATGGCGTTAGACCAATTCTTAAGATTGTCTGTTGTCAATCCAAAAACTCTTCCGCTGTCTCTGACCGCCATCTTTGCAGCAAATGTGCCGAATGTCGCTATTTGAGCTACATGATCACTCCCATATTTTTCAAATACATACGATAAAATCATTTCTCGTTTATTGTCAGGGAAATCAAGATCGATATCCGGTAAAGTAAAGCGCTCCTCATTCAGAAATCTGTCGAAAAGCAAATCATACTTTATAGGGTCCACATCTGTAATCTTAAGGACATAAGAAACTAGAGAGCCTGCAGCAGATCCCCTTCCTGATCCTGTTACGATCTGATTATCATGAGCAAACTTCATCAGATCCCAGACTATCAGAAAATAATCCGCAAAGCCCATTTTGCTGATTACCGTCAATTCTTTTGTCAGTCGTCTCTTATACCTGTCGTCATAATCAGGTACTCGCTTCGACAGCCATTCAAAAGAAATATTCTCAAGATACTGCACTGAATTTAGGTTATCTGGTGTATTAAATTCCGGAAGTCTTGTTTCCCATTCAAATGACAGCTCACATTTATCAATAAGATTGTGAGTATTGTCAAGAGCTTCAGTCAGCCCTACAGAAGCATAGTAGCTTAATTGCTCGCTTTTATTTTTTAGATAACCTGATCCATTGCGCTGCATAAATTCATCTTCTTCAATAGTTAAGCCGTTTTCGATCGCATGAAGAACTTTTATCGCAGACCAATCGCTTTCATCATTCAGATAAACAGATTCACTAATTACTAATGTAACGTCTACAGCATCAGCCATCTCCTGCAGACTCCTTATTTCCGACTGATAAGCATCGTCCCAGCTGATCCCTATACTTATTGCCGGACAGTGCTCGGAAAGTGTACGTATAAACGACCGAACAGCTTCAGCGTCCTGCTTCAGACCTTCCAACATAATACTGGTGGCAGGTAAAACGATACTCACATTCTGACTGATCGAAGATAATCGATTGATGTCAAGGGTTTGATGACGAAGCATAATATCGGTAGAAAGAGACATAAGTTCCTGATAACCACTATTATTATTTGCGATCAGAACTATCTCAGTTTCTCCATCCCAAACATTGCTGGCGGTCAAATCAATAGTCAAACCAATAAGAGGTTTCATCTTCTGTCTGACTGCTTCTTTATAAAATTCCACTGCTCCGTACATGACATGCTTATCTGTAAGTGCAATGGATGTATAGCCAAGCTTTTTAGCCTGACTGATTATAGAAGGCACCGACAGTGTGCTTTTTAATAATGTGTATGAACTGAACACTTGAAGAGGAGTAAATTCCATTCCATCACCTTCCACCTTTGACATTCCTCCAGCATTTTGAACAGAATAAAGCCCTCAATGCAGCGTATTAGGCACATGCATGCCTGTTATAGTGTCATTGAGAGCTGCCTTTATCTGATTCCTAACGCAATTCTAGCATATCTGCTCATACGAGTCGTATCCCATGCTGGATACCAGACCAGTTTAACGTCAGTTTCTGTAATTTCGGGTACATTTTTCATTGCATTAAGAATATCCTCAGTTATGACATCTGCCAGCGGACATCCCATTGTGGTCAGTGTTATTTTCATCTCGCAGTATCCACCATTAAACACATTAACTTCATATATAAGGCCCAAGTTGACAATATCGATTCCTAATTCAGGATCGATCACTTGTTCCATTGCCTGCATGATCCGATTTTTTACATCCTGAATCTGTTCATCAGTCCATACTTCAGTCTCTTTAGTCATACGCTCTCCTCCTTGTTTCTCACTTTCATTTTAACATATTGCAAAGCGTGTGTTCACCTTAAAATAAAACTTTCTTAGACGATGTGACTTATCCTTTTTCAATTCAAATATACTTTTCATTTAGGCTTTGATATACTGGATAAAGATGATTAAACGGTCAACGAGGAGAGATAGTGATGAAAAGAAAACTGATTGCACTCGATCTGGACGGAACGACATTAAACGATGAGTCCATGCTGAGTGTACGCACTAAGGATGTACTGAATCGATTGCGCAAGGATGGACATATCGTATCCATCGTGACCGGCCGGCCTTATCGAAACAGCTATTATTATTACCAAGAACTTGAAATGACCACACCCATAGTAAACTTTAATGGTGCCTGGTGTCATAACCCTTCTGAGCAGAATTGGTCATACGCTTATCATAAGACTTTGAGTAAAGATTTGGCCATCTCTATGCTCTCTTTGAGAGAAAATCCGGAAGTCCAGCTGATTGCCGCAGAGTCTAAACAATCTATCTATATAGAAGGTGAATACATTCCTTATCCTGATTTTTTCCCTGAAGGTATTGAAGTCAGTAAACAGCTGACTGCTGAAACGCTTCTTGAAGATCCTACTTCTGTCGGTGTATTTACTTCTACTCGTCAGTACCAGCCTTACATCGAAGAAAAGATTATCGAACAGTATAGAGATGCTGTTGAAGTAAGAATGTGGGGCGGGGACACGCCTTGCCTTGAAGTAGTGGCAGCCGGTGTACAGAAAGCACTTGGCCTCGAACGGATTGCTGCATACTACAATATCGACCGCAAAGATATACTTGCTTTTGGGGATCAGGAAAATGACTATGAAATGATTCAGTACGCCGGACTGGGTGTTGTTATGTCCAATGGTATTGACAGGCTTAAAGCCATTGCCGGAGATATTACTTCCTTTTCTAATCATGATGATGGGGTCGCGCGTTATCTGGAATCTTACTTTGCAATATAAATAGACATCTAAGACCCGCTGAATCTATTCAAATCAGATTCAACGGGTCTTTATTTCATTTATTTGTCGTCTAAAATAAGTTCTTCCGTTGCTATTTTTGCAGATGTCAAAACGATTGGAACTCCGGCTCCTGGATGAGTGCTGCTCCCAGTAAAATAGAGGTTCTCGACTGTTTTTGACTTAGCCTGAGGCCTAAAATGATTACTTTGAGTTAAAGTAGGTCTCAGGCCAAAGGTCGCTCCGTTATAAGCATTAAACTTGGACTCAAAGTCTTTAGGTGTGGTATAGCTTTCAGAAATAATATCATCTTCTATTGTTTCAAAGCCTTCAATCGTCTTAAGTTTATTGATTACCTGGTTTCTATAATGGGCAATTGTATTATTTGTCCACTCATACTTGGCTGTAGAGAGATCGGAAACAGGCACCAGAACATAGAGTCCATCCTTTCCTTCAGGAGCCAGATCTTCATCCAGTTTGGATGCAATGTAAACATAGAAAGAAGCCTGATCAAGTAGCTTCCCTTCAAAAATATCCTCCAGGTTTTCATCCAAATCCTTTGAAAATACAAAATTATGGATATTATCTACCTTATCGTATTTCTTGTCCATCCCCAGATACATGACGAAACATGAGCAGGAATATTTCATACTGTCGATTTTTTTGTCTGTGTATTTCCCTTTTGCTTTCGTATTTTTTACAAGGTTTTTCATAGCGTATGGAAAATCGGCATTGCACATGACATAGTCGGAAAGGATTTTTTCTCCATTCAGCTTTATTCCTGTAGCCTGCTTATTTTCAATGACAATTTCATCAACTTCTGCTCCATACTTTACCTGACCGCCAAGTTCAAAAAACAGTTTTTCCATTGAACTGGCCATCGTATACATGCCACCTTTTATGAACCAGATGCCGTATAAGTACTCAATCATAGGAATAATTGTGTAAAGAGATGGACCATTCATAGGAGATATCCCTATATACAAAGTCTGAAAACTTAGTATCTGCTGAAGGCGCTTATCTTTGACAAACTTCCCTATTGAATGATTTGCACTGTCAAACGTCTTGAGCTTCATTGCCTGCTTGATCATGAATGGGTTATAGAAGTCAGAGGACTTTCTAAATGGTCTTTGAATAAAATACTCCTTCGCAATCGTAAACCGTTCATAAATATCTTTCAAATAACCAAGAAATCCTATTACATCTTCTTCCCCAATCCCCTCAAGGTGCTCAACAAGTTTCACAAGATCTGACGAGACATCTATCTTCTCATCTTCAAAGAATGCTGAATACATGGGATCAAGCCGCTGCATCGGGATATAATCATCCGGATTCCGTCCTGCCAGCTCAAATACTTCTCTATAAAGTTCGGGCATCATCACAATACTAGGTCCTACATCAAATGTGAAGCCATCTTTTTTAAGCTGATGCATCTTCCCCCCAGCCATTTCGGATTTTTCATATATCGTTACATCGTAACCTGCATGCTGCAGGCGGATTGCACTAGCTAAACCTGCTACTCCGGCACCTATGACACTAACTGTTTTTGACATGCCTATCCAACTTTCCTCTATTATTTTCTGCTCAAAACGCCATCTTTCATTACATATACTGTATCGCAGTAATCCGTCAGTCTTTCGTCATGAGTAACCATGATGGTTGCTTTTTTCTTTTTCTTCGTTTCTCTTCCTAATATTTCAACCACTTCAAAAGCTCGGTCTGTATCGAGACTGGCCGTCGGTTCATCTGCGAGAATAACGGACGGATCATGGTACAATGCACGGGCAATTGCCGCACGCTGTCTTTCACCGCCTGAAAGATCGCTTGGGAATTTATCACTTAACTCGTTGATTTTCAACTCGTCCAGCAATGCTTTCGCATTATTTTTATCAAAATTGGAACGATTGATCTTGTTGACCAGACGAAGCTGATCTTTAACTGTCAGAAAAGGAATCAGATTTGATGCCTGTAGAATAAATCCTATTTCATCAAATCTTTTTTTAGCACGTTTCTTTTCTTCAAGCTCACTGAACTTTTCTTCGTTGATATAAACTTGACCTTCAGTAGGGGTCTGCAGACCACCAATTATAGTCAGAAATGTACTTTTTCCAGAGCCACTCGGGCCAATAACGGCCACAAATTCACCTTCTTCAACTGAAAAGTTTGTTTCTTTTAATGCTTCTATTTTTTTTCGTCCATCATCAAATGTTTTTGTAACTTGTTTCAATTCAATAAGTTTCAAGATGATCTCCTAACTTATAGCTTCCAGAGGGTCGATTTTTACTACCGTTCTCACTGAGAAGAATGCCCCCATTAAAGCTACAACAATTAATAAAGTTGTTATACCAGCAAAAAACAGAATATTATTCATATAGGGAACTTCATTTGGCAGAAGAAGACCTGTAATTAAAGTCAGCAAAAGACCAGTCAGCACTCCGAAGAGGGTCAGCAGCAGTGTCTGTCCAACTACGGATTTACCTATATATCCGGACGAAATCCCTTGTGCTTTCATAACACCTAAGATTGAAGTTTTCTGAAGTGTCAGGACATAGATGAATATACCTACGATCATAGCCGCAATAAGCACCAGGAAACCGATCATGAGTCCGAAAGTGAGTACCTGTGCATTATATCCGGGTAAGTTACTGATAAACTCGTCGATTTCAAATATTTCCAGGTCATCAGTCCCCAGTTCCACTCCTTCCAGTTCACCACTATCCGTCTGAACTACAACAGCACTGATGATCTCATCGTCTCTTTCGCCGAATCCACTTGCTCTGATATGCTGATAGGTTGACTGGGCTGTGTATAATACTGGAGCGACATTAAATTTTGCATTATCCGTGAACCCGACGATTGTTACGGTTGTATCGATACCCGCAAGCGACAGTTCATCATTCAGTTCATATCCTTCTTCTTCTTTCAAACTGATATCCGCTATCACTTCATTGTCATTCTGAAGAGATTCCCCTTCCAGAATCTCAGGAAAGATGAATTCATCTTCATTAACTCCAAAAAACGTGACATTGACCTTTGAATCATCGTCATCTTCCGAATCTTCAACTAGCTGAACTACACTTGAGGTTACACCCAGAGAAGCAGTCTCCGAAGCATCGACCTCATCGACCAGTTCTTTTGGAAACATCGACATGTTGATATTAAGGTTTGATTCATCTGCAAGAACGATTCCAGTCGCCTCCCACTTATCAATGCTGGTTCTATTTTCCTGTGCTAGACCGTAAGCCAAGCCAGTCAGAAAAAAAACAAGATATGACACGAGAACAACCACTCCGATAATTAGAGCAAACCTGGTTTTAGAATACTTTATTTCTTTCCATGCTAAAAACATATGCATTACTCCTAAAAATATTAATTTGAATTCGAAGTAAATTGTGAATAAACTTACACCGATTAACTACTATCATACATCATTTTATAAATAACTACAATTATTTAAACTAAAAAAATCACCTGAAAAGATCAATGTCTTTTCAGGTGATTGAGCGATTTTTGAGCGATACTAGATAGATAGTCTATCAGTGTTTTTAATTATTCTGTTGCACGATCTTCGTCGATAAAGTACCAAGTGTGGATTCCAGCACCTGGTGTGTCTGGATCTACTCCTACAGTAATGTCGTAAGCACCTAAACGGTTGTTGACTGGGAAGACTTCATTACGGAATAGAGTCGGGATGATTGGTAACTCTTCCATGAAGTACTCCTGCCATTCTCTGAATACTTCTGCACGCCATTCAACATCGAAGCCCTGCTCGCTGAGCATATCTTCCATGAAGGCGTCATTTTCTTCAGTAGCCCAACGTGTGTAGTTGAACGGTGCATAACGGCCGTAAAGTCCGTCTGGAGTAGGATCTGTTCCAGTTCCCCAAGCAGCTTGGAAGATATCGATGTTTGGATCGTCGGCTTCAACACGGTCGTAGAATGAGTTGAACTCATGTAGACGTCCGTCAAGTAGTTGAACGTTCAATCCGATGTTTCTCCAAGACTGCATGTAGTACTCGGCAATTGGTTCTGCCACTTCTCCACCAGCCATTGATGCAAAGTTGATCACCAGTTCTTCTCCATCTGGAGTTTCACGGAATCCATCGCCATCTATATCTTCATATCCTGCTTCATCAAGCAGCTCGTTAGCACGATCTGGATTATAAGGATAGCCTTCAAGATCATCATTGTGGTAGTCAGCAAAGTTAGGGATGATCGGAGATGTTGCACGGCTGCGTAGTCCCTGGTAGAAACGGGCACCAACAGCATCGTTATCGATCGCATATGCCATCGCCTGTCTCAAGTTGACATCGGCCATTTTAGCATCTGGATCCGGAACGTTTTGAGCAGGCTCTATTACGTTGCCTTCATCATCTTCTTGTGCTTCCTGCCATTCACCTAGTTTAAATCCGATATAAGTGTAGGCATTTTCCTGACGACCTAGTATAGTATAGCCTGGGATATCTTTAAAGTTCTCAAACTGGTCTGTAGGCATGCTCAGGAACAAATCAAACTGGTGATTTTGCATAGCTGCTACAGCAGTTGAAGTTGGAACTGTTTCAAGTTCGATTCTTTCAATGTTTGGAGTTCCTCGGAAGTAATCGTCAAAACGAGTATACGATACTGATTCACCTGGAACGATGTTCTCGACCTTGAACGGACCAAATCCAATTGGGTTTTCACGGATTTCTGGTGCAGATTCAAGTTCAGCCACTGGAATATGTTCCAGATAGTGACGAGGTGCTGCAGAAGTCCAGACTCCACCACCGGCTTGAAGCATCTGTACCCCTACAGATTCGTATTGAATTTCAAGAGTCTGGTCATCTACAACAGTGATCCCTTCAATGCTGTCAGCTTCACCATTTTTGTATGCTTCCATACCAACGATGCTCTGCATGTCAGAACTGTAACGAACGCCTGTGTAGTCCGGGTGACCAATGATTTCATGTGCAAAGGCAATGTCTCCGGCAGTTACTTGTTCGCCATCGTGCCAGTAAACATCATCACGTAAAGTAATCGTTACTAAGTTAGTATCCCGGTCAACATCAACAGTAGCTGCTCCAGAATCATCAAACCGGTAGTTCTCGTCTGTTCCGACAAGTGTACCCATTGCATACTGCATGACGGTTGCATCAGGGGCAGATGTGTATAGCTCATAACTGAAAATACCTGTAAATGGTGAGTCAGTTACAAATCCAACGTTTAATGTTCCGCCTTCGATTGCTTCCCCTTCATTCTCGACTCTCGTCTCGAATTCAATCGGTGCAGGACCTTCATTGGCAGTTTCACCGTTGGCATCGTCTTCTACTTCTTCCTCAGTAGCGCCGTTCTCATCTACGCCGTTATCGTTAGTATCGGCAGTATCGCCGTTACCGCAGGCAGCCAAGATGAATGCTACAGCAGCAGTACTTGCAAGCATGCTATATCTTTTCTTGTTTGACATATTTTTTCTCCCCTTCTCTTATCCTAATCTTTGTTTAGCGTCTGCAGCACGTTGGAGCGCACGACCGACGTAGTTTATACATAGCACCAACACTAGGATGAGTGTTGAAGCCGGTAACCAAACCCAAGCTCTATTCTCCAGAATATCTGGATTGGTGGCATGAGCAACTAAGGTTCCTAAACTTGGTGTTCCAGGCGGAAGCCCGAATCCTAAGTAGGATAACCCTGTTTCTAAGCCGATACTTCCTGCAAAGTTCAGTGTCAGGTTGACGATGATCAGTGAACTGATGTTAGGCATCATTTCACGAAGCATGATCACGAGTGACGGTGTTCCCATTGTCTTCGATGCACTGATAAAATCCAGTCGTCCGACTGTCAGTGCACGTCCCCTGATAAACCTTGCCTGGCCATGCCAGTTGAAAACTATAAGTATCAATGCAAATGTAAATACATTATAAGTCGGAACAATCGTAATAAAGATGATAATGATCATTAGCTGAGGCAAAATCATGATGAAGTCTATGATCCGCATGATGATGTTATCGATAAGTCCGGCATAATATGCGGCAAGAATTCCGATAACAATACCAATAATACTGGTGACAACAGTCACTGACCATCCAAGAAGCAGTGAATTTCTTGCTCCTATTAGCAGAAGACCAAAAATATCTCTTCCCGCTGAATCTGTTCCGAGTATAAAGCGCATGCCTTCTCTTGCCGGATCTTCACTGAAAGACATAGGTCTCAAGTACGAATCCCACAAGCTGACGTTGGTAACCTGGTCCTGATCAATAAGGAAAGACCAGATGAATATGGTGACCAGAAGTCCAACCAGCAATATTAGAGAAGCCAGGGCCAGCTTATCTCTCATAAATTCGCGAACAATTACTTTCATACCCATTGGTGGGGAAGAAGCGGCCATATCATCCGAAAGGACTGCTGCTTCCGCGTCTTGGTTTGTAGCCATAAGATTTATTCATTCCTTTCCAGTTGAAAATAATCTAATCAATTCTAATACGTGGATCTACAGCCATCAAGATCAAATCTGAAAGTAATGTCCCTATCAACCCTAAGAATCCGTAGAACAACACAAGGACAAAAATGACACTGTAATCTCGCGTGTTGATTGACTGGAGGAATAAATATCCCATACCGCGGAAATTAAAGATCTGTTCGATAAAGATTGATCCGGTAAATAGACTTACAATCGTAAATCCAAATCCTGATGCGATTGGAAGTGATGCATTTCTGAAGATGTGTTTAGTATAGACCTTGGATATTGGCACACCTTTAGATCGTGCTGTCTTCACATAGTCTGATACTTTGGCATCAATTATTTCACTTCTTAGATACTGAATAATAGACGTGGTACCTAAAATCGCGGTTGTAATAGACGGAAGTATCAAGTGATATAATCGACTTGTCCAAACTTCCCAAGGGGTACTAGCATTGATGCTGACCGACCCTCTGGATGGGAACCAGTTAAGGTTGTACCCGAATATCCAGACCATCAGCAGGGCCAATACGAATATCGGAACGGCGAAACTGACAAAGTTATAGACCAGTACTGTTTTATCCAGTACAGACTCATTATATCTTCCAGCCAGTATTCCCAAAGGCAGACCGATAAGATACGTCAGAATAACTGATAACAAGGACAGCCTTAAAGTATTTCCTAGTCTTGCACCTATTACAGCCACCACTGGCTGCTGATAGGTGAAACTTCGTCCGAAATCACCTTGAAGAGCATCTCCAACCCATCTGACATATCTGACAGGCAGAGGATCGTTCAATCCAAACGCTTCACGCTGAGCCTCAAGATGAGCCGGGTCCAAGTTAGGATCGACCAGTCCTCGGAATGGGTCTCCAGGCATGAAATCAGCAATAATAAAAATCAGGATACTTAAAATAATAATTTGAGGAATCATTAAAAGTATTCGTCTAAAAATCGTCTTCCACATGTCTAACGTTCCCCTCCTGTTTTCACTTTCTCATTTTGCAGAGAAGCATTAGGTGCTTCCGGCTGAAGAGCAACAAGGTGATCTTTTTTGAATTCCTGCAGATCATATACTCGCCCGTCAGGATCATAGTATTCTGTTTCCTGTGCATCGTACTCGGCTTCTACGCGCTGTCTTTCAACTTTATGAGCAGCTCTGGTAGTCGGATCCATATCTGGAATCGCTGACAGGAGACGTTTAGTGTAAATATGCTGCGGGTTGCTGTAGATTTCCTTTTTTGACCCTTGTTCAACGAAACGTCCTCTGTGCATGATCGCAATGTCGTCTGACATGTGCTGAACCACACCAAGGTCATGTGAAATGAAAAGGTAACTTAAGTTATACTCTTTCTGAATACGTCTCATAAAGTTAAGAACCTGAGCCTGGACGGAAAGGTCCAAAGCAGATGTCGGTTCATCAGCAATGATCAGTTTCGGATCACTGGCAACGGCACGGGCAACACCTATTCTCTGTCTCTGTCCACCGGAGAATTCATGAGGGTATTTGTACATAGCCTCTGCATTCATCCCAACGATCTCAAGTAGATCCACAACTCTACGCTTGATTTCATCTGGAGTATAATCAAAGTAATTACGCATAGGTTCTGCAATAACATCTAGAATACGCTTCTTCGGATTCATGGATGATGTTGCATCCTGGAAAATCATCTGAACGTCTTTGTTATACGCTGCATATTTTTCTTTGCGGCTTCTAGCTTTATTAGTTACATTCTGTCCCTCATACATGATCTGTCCTGAAGTCGCTTTCTCAAGACCAATGATCGTCTTTCCGATCGTCGTCTTTCCTGATCCTGATTCTCCAACCAGACCGTATGTCTTCCCGCCTTCAATCGTCAGGTTGACACCATCGACGGCTTTTACATAGCTCTGAATCGTGTTCAGCACGCCGCCTCGTATCGGATAATGTACTTTTAAATCTTTAACTTCAATAAATCCCATTATTATTTTTCCTCCCCTTCAAAGTGGAAATGCTTCCAGCATGTACATCTCACTTTGTGGTTTGGACTCACTTCATGCAGAACTGGATTTTCTTCATGTGCACTTTCAGGAATCCATGGAATACGCGGAGCAAAACGGCACCCTTTTCTTGGCAGTTTCTGAAGAGAAGGAACAGTTCCATGTATAACATGAAGCTCATCATCATCACTTTCCAGTTCATGAGGAATGGAGTTAAGTAAAGAACGTGTGTATGGGTGCTTGGGATTGGCAAACAGTTCTTCAACCGGTGCTTCTTCCACAATTTGTCCTGCATACATGACAGCTACTCTATCCGCTGTTTCTGCTACAACGCCCAGGTCGTGAGTGATCAGGATAATTCCTGAACCTGTTTCGTCCTGTATGTCATTCATCAGGTCAAGAATCTGAGCCTGAATGGTAACATCCAATGCGGTAGTCGGTTCATCTGCAATGATGATAGGTGGCTTGTTAGCCAGTGCGATCGCAATGACGACCCTCTGTCTCATTCCACCTGACAACTCATGAGGATAAGCTTTCATTATCTGTTCAGGGCGGGGGATCCCAACCTGGTTCAGCAGTTCAAGCACTCGGTCTTTACGCTGCTGTTCATTTAAATCAGAATGGTATTCAAGTGATTCTGATATTTGATTAAAAATAGTCATAAGTGGATTTAGAGACCCCAATGGATCCTGAAAAATCATACCTATGTCATTACCTCTAATTCGGTTATACAACTTTTCATTCAAGTCGAGAAGGTTTAAATCTTTATATAATACTTCTCCTTTAATTTGGGTGTTCTTATGATCGTGAAGTCCCATTATCGATGTAGCCAAAGTAGATTTCCCGCAGCCGGA
Source organism: Alkalibacterium sp. s-m-28 (assembly GCF_054658175.1). Lineage (NCBI taxonomy): Bacteria > Bacillati > Bacillota > Bacilli > Lactobacillales > Carnobacteriaceae > Alkalibacterium > Alkalibacterium sp. s-m-28. The sequence continues at coordinate 43,719 of NZ_BAAGIQ010000003.1, read as the reverse complement.
CTCACCGACTATTGCAAGTATCTCATTTTTCTTCAGCGTCAATGACACGCCATCTACAGCGTTGTGGTAAACATCTCCAAATCTGAATCCTGTTTCTAAGTTGTTAACCTCTAACAAACTTCGTTCGACGGCCACTACTTAACCTCCTATACTCTACTTCCCTGTAAGTCAGAGAAGATTATTAAACTTTCATTTGATTTTCATTAAAAGCTTAATAATATAAATCGAATTATACACCTGATTTATTATAATATCAATACTCTTTTTTTAATTTTATAACAATAAGTTAAATTTTCAAGCTTTTTTTCTAACTTTATTCTAATCAAACTCAAGGAGTCATATTTTGTTCAAAATAAACTATGCGTTACTCTTGATGTAATCGACTGCTTTTCCGACAGTTGTGATCTGTTCAGCGTCTTCATCTGATATTTCTTTACCAAATGTGTCTTCCATTTCCATGACCAGTTCCACTATATCCAGGGAGTCTGCTCCCAGATCATCTTTAAAAGTAGTGTCGCGTGTAATTTTTTCTTCATCTACACCTAAACGCTCAACAATAATGTTTTTAACTTTATCAAATACTTCCTGTTCACTCATTCTACTCTACTCCCTCACTGATAATTGATCAGATTCTATTATTTCTATTAATCTATTATTAAAATATCATTTGATTCATAAGGATAATTGTATAACATCCTCATTGTAATTTCCATATATTTAAAAAGAATTACAAAAAAACGTCATATATTACAGATGAGCCTGTACTTACTGATTTTCGAAATGCCTGATTAGATCTTCGAGGAGACTAGATTCGAGCATTTCTCTTATCTGTCTGATCGTATGATAAACGGGCTCTTCTGTTGCTGATCCATGCGTCTTTATAACCGGTGCTTTAAGACCAAACAGGACTGCTCCTCCATACTTGGAATAATCTAGCAGATCTTTCACTTCTTTAAGACTGTCTTTAAGCATCAGCCCGCCAAGTTTGGCTTTGATCCCGTTGTCCATGATCGCACCCTTAATGACGCTCATCAGAGAGATCGCGGTCCCTTCAATTGTTTTAAGCACCGCATTCCCTGTAAATCCATCAGTAACAACGACATCAGCAACTCCATCCAAAAGGTCTCTTGCTTCTACATTACCGATAAAATTGATTGCATCGTTCTCTTTTAATAAGGCATACGATGATTTGGACAGGTCATTTCCTTTGTTTTCTTCTGTTCCGTTATTCAGCAGCCCAACAGTCGGCTTAACTATGCCGTGGACATGCTTTGAGTAATAGGTCCCTAAAGTGGCATACTGATTGATATTCAGGGGTTTCGAATCTGCATTTGCCCCTACATCGATCATATTGAAAACTGCGCGTTTATCTGATAATGCAGGAAATGTCGCCAGAAGTCCGGGACGATCGATCCCTTTCATACGACCAATAATCAATGTTCCTGCAGCAAGAAGCGCGCCGGTGTTCCCTGCAGAGAACAAGGCATGGTTTTCACCATTTTTTACAGAGTAAGCAGCTTTGACCATCGATGATTCTTTTTTTCTTCGAATTGATCTGACTGGATCGTCATCACTTTTGACCACTTCTTCAGAGTGAACGATCTCGATGTTAGGAAGATCTTCGCTCAATTCATTTCTGATGGCTTCTTCCTTCCCATATAAGACAAGTGTCACGTCTGAAAATTCTCTGGCTGCCCTTAAACAACCTTTAACGATTTCTTTAGGGGCGTTATCTCCGCCCATAGCATCTACAGCAATTCTCACTTTAATTTCCTCCTGTTACTTTCTAATGTTAGTCAAGGATCGGCTGCTGATCGAGGATGATTCCTATCTCATTTCTGAGTCCAGCATACGCTTCTTCCTGATAAAACTGTTCTGAATTCAGTAGAAGTATAGCCTGCTTACGAGCGTCTTCTAAAATTACTGCATCTTCATTGATATCAGCAAGTTTGAATTCAGGCATCCCCGACTGCTTCAACCCGAACATATCTCCGGACCCACGCATTTCCAGATCCTTCTCACTGAGGACAAAGCCGTCACTCGTTTCGGTGACGATTTTCATTCGCTCTGCTCCTTTTTCTCCTTTGGGATCAGCGATCAGAACACAGTAAGATTCATCTGCTCCACGCCCTACTCTGCCTCTCAGCTGATGCAGCTGAGCCAGGCCGAACCGGTCTGCGTCGTGAATGACCATTAATGTAGCGTTCGGGACATTTACGCCTACTTCGATGACTGTTGTCGAGACGAGCACATTCAGTTCGTTTGCCTGAAATGCTGTCATAACTTCTTCTTTTTCTGAAGGTGTCATTTTACCATGAAGCAGCCCGACTGACGCCTGACTTCCTAGAGCTTCCTGGTAGGTGGCCTGCAGCGCAGTTACGTTTTCAAGATCCATGGTTTCCGACTCTTCAATCAGCGGGCTGATGACATATACCTGATGGCCTTTACGCAGCTCTTTCTGTACAAAGCCAATGAGTCTGTCAAAATGAGCCGGACGGATCCAGTAAGTCGACACCGGTTTCCTTCCCTTAGGCATTTCATCGATGATCGATACATCCATCTCTCCATATGCCGTAATCGATAACGTTCTAGGTATAGGGGTGGCCGTCATGAAGAGCACGTCAGGGTGATAGCCCTTTTCTCTCAAAGCTTTTCTCTGGTTCACTCCGAACCGATGCTGCTCATCAGTGATGACGAGAGCGAGAGACTTGTAATTGACCCCTTCCTGTATCAAAGCATGGGTTCCAACGACACAATCAATCGATCCATTTTCCAGACCTTCAAGGATGGCATCTCTTTCTTTCTTACGAGTAGATCCCGTCAGCAGAGCAACTGTAATGTCAATATCAAGGAACATCTCATCAAGAGACTCTTTGTGCTGAGCGGCAAGAATTTCAGTAGGTGCCATGAATGCCGTCTGCCTGCCATCTGTTTGGGCAGCTAATATCGCTGCAGCGGCTACCACTGTCTTTCCGCTCCCAACGTCCCCCTGCACCAGTCTGAACATCTGGCGGGAAGACAGAAGATCTTTACAGACTTCATTGACTACTCTTTTCTGAGCCTCCGTCAGTTCGTATGGCAGACTCCTGAAAAATGACTTCAGTCTATCAACATTATATTCGATACGATTACCAAACTGGCTGTTCTTCAGCTGTTTCTTGCGCCAGATCAGTTTCATCTGATAGTAAAAAAACTCTCTGAATACAACTGAGTACCGGGCCTTTTCAAGCTGCTCATCACTTTCCGGAAAATGCATATTGAATATCGTCTCTTTCATGCTCGACAGCTTAAACTCTTCCAGTAGAGTCAGTGGCATATTATCCTCTATAAAAGGATGATAGATGTCCCATGCTTGTTTTATCAGTTTGAGCAAAGTAGACTGTCTGATTTTTTTCGTAGTATGGTAAATGGCCTCGGTATTCTGATTCTCATTTCCTGTAGAAAGGATTTTTATGCCGTTAAGCTGTTTTCTATTGATATCCCAGCGCCCGTATATCTTTAAAAGGTTACCGGCCTGTACCTGTTTCTGAAGGAAAGGCTGATTAAAGAAAGTCACGCTAACTATCACATGATCGCAGTTGATACGGAAAGTCAGTCGATTCTTTCTTCTCCCGAAGTGACTTAATACACTATCTGACAGTGCAATGCCTTCCAGCACCACTTTTTCGTTATCTTCAATTTCATCGATAGCTCTCACAGTCAGGTCTTCATAGCGAAAGGGATAATGGGTCAGAAGATCGTAAATGGTGTAAATCCCCAAATCGTTCAGAGCATCGATTCTTTTTTCTCCAACGCCTAAGAGTACTGATACCGGGTCTTGAATAGACTGATTCACAAACTCTCTCCTTTCTAAAAAAACAGGAATAGAGGAAACAACAGAATCACAAGTCGTTTCTCCTATTCCTCTTAATAATTATTCTACAGAAATCAGATACGGATAAACGGGCTGATCTCCAGCATGAATTTCAACTTCCAAATCAGGGAAGTGATCATTGATATACTCAGAGATTTTTTCAGCTTCTTCTTCAGTTCCATCTTCACCGATAAGCAGTGTGACGATCTCGCTGTCTTCATCAATCATCAGCTCTATTGTCTTGACCGCTACATCAAACATATCAGGTTCTGTTACTTTGATTTCTCCATCGATCAGACCCATGAAATCGTCCTTGCGGATCGCCAGGCCGTTGATTTCGGTGTCTCTAACTGCAAAAGTGATTTGACCGGATTTTACAAGATCCAGTTCTTCAGTCATTGTCTCTTTGTTTGTTTCCAGATCATGTGCCGGATTGTATCCCAGCATAGCTGTCAGCCCTTGCTGAATCGTACGTGTCTCAACGACAGCTGCACTTGCTTCGACGACTTGTGCAGCCTGCTCAGCAGCCATGAAGATATTCTTATTGTTAGGCAGAATAATGTAGTTGTCAGCCGGTACGCTCTCCATGGCTTTGACGATATCTTCAGTACTTGGATTCATCGTCTGTCCACCTTGAAGCACATAGTCAACACCCAGACTTTCAAACAGGACTTTAAGCCCTTCTCCAGGAGCTATAGCTACAACAGCAAAATCTTTTTTCTTAGTAGTCTGCGGAGTAGAATCGTCAGAATGAGACAGCTCAGAGTGCTGCTCACGCATATTATCGACTTTGATCTTCATCAGTGAGCCGAATTTCTGACCGTAGTTCATGACTTCGCCCGGTTTTTCGGTATGCACGTGCACTTTGATGACTTCTTCATCTGCTACGACTAGAAGAGAATCTCCGAGTTTATCTAAGTAATTTCTGAACTCTTCGTAGTCAAATTCCTGCTCAACTGTTTCCCCTTCGCCGATACGAACCATAATTTCAGTACAGTATCCAAACGTGATGTCTTCAGTTGATACATGCTCATGCACGCCTCCTCTATGGTGTTCTGCACGAACCAGTTCATCCAGTTCATGTTCTTCTTCAACAAGCTCTTCTCCAGTCAGTGAAGAAAGAAAGCCTTCATAAATATAGACTAGACCTTGTCCGCCACTGTCAACCACGCCTACTTCTTTAAGAACCGGCAGAAGATCAGGAGTCTTTTTAAGTGATTTTTTAGCAGCAGTGAGGACAGTTTCCATTATCTCGATAACGTCGTCAGTTTCCTCAGCCTTTTTCAATCCGGCTTTTGCTGACTGTCTTGCAACTGTCAGTATTGTCCCTTCTACAGGTTTCATCACTGCGTTGTAGGCTGTGTCTACTCCACCTTGAAAAGCTGCAGCTAATTCCTGTGCATTGATTTCTTCTTTGCCTTCGATCGCTTTAGAGAAGCCTCTGAAAAGCTGGGAAAGAATAACACCGGAATTTCCACGGGCACCCATAAGCAGACCCTTGGCCAGTGCCTGGGCAGTGTCTCCCATGTTGTCACTGGTTGAATCTTTAACAGCATTCGCTCCGCTGGTAAATGATAAATTCATATTTGTCCCTGTATCACCATCCGGTACCGGGAATACATTCAATGAGTTGACATATTCAGTCTGTTCGTCCAGACGTTTTCTACCCATGGCCACCATTTCTTTAAACTTTTTTGATTTTAAACTCTTAACATCCACTTTTGCAATTTCCTCCTTTGTCACTTTTAGAACAGTGACTATGGCTTACATGTCATTTTGAACTCTTACGCCCTGAACATATACATTCACTGAACTGGCGACAATACCCAGGTCATGTTCCAGCTGGTATCTCACTCGCTCCTGAACATTTTTAGATACTTCAGTTATTTTCGTGCCGTAACTGACTACGATGTAGACATCTACAACAATACCCTGATCTTCCTGTCTGACCTCTACACCTCTTGAGTAGTTGTCTCTATTTAGGATTTCATTGATCCCATCTCTCACATGTTTACGGCTGGCCATACCTACGATTCCAAAAATCTCCGTAGCTGCTCCACCCACTACAGTCGATATGACATCATTTGACATTTCGATCGTTCCAAATTCATTGTTCAACTGAACACTCATCCTTTTTCCCCTTTCTCCTACTATATATATACAGAGTTTTTTAAAGGTTTCTTTTGATATTCAAACACATTTTAGCATATCGCATCCCATAAAAAAAGACAAGATAATACGGACCTTGCCTCTGGGGATGAGATGAATAAACCCTTTATGTTATATCCTCCAGTATACACTGTTCCAGCCTACTTTTGTAGATAAAACTTAGTATTCATAATGACTTTCAGAAAAAAATGTATACCGTCGGCTGTAAAGTAATAATCCTTGAACGATTGCAAAAAAAGACTTGCTTCATTCACTGATATGTGATACTTTATATAAGTATGAGTTAGCTTTGTTTGTTAAAGCTATGCACGAAGGAGGAGAAAAAATGGCTAAAGAATGTTTTGTAACTGGACGTAAAGCTAGAAGCGGAAACAACCGCTCACACGCTAACAACAAATCAAAACGTCGCTTCGCTGCGAATTTACAAAAAGTTCGTATCATGGTTGATGGAAAACCTAAAAAAGTATGGGTTTCTGCCCGCGCTTTAAAATCAGGAAAAGTTGAACGCGTATAATAATAAAATCATAGAGCCTGCAGATGTTAAGTAATTTAGCATATGCAGGTTTTTTTTGATATTTTATTTTTTTTTAAAATGGGTTACCTAAGACAATCAGCAAAACAACCCTACAGCCCAGGACAAACTAGTCATGGACAGTCGGGTTGTTTTAATGGAATAGCACGTGAACTACCCACCACTTAAATCCTCCGGATTTTGAAGTGGGGGCTTCCTACGAACTCCATTCTTGTCTGCACAGGTTTCATGCAGACAGAGGAATCGGATATGGGTAGGCTCAAAAGGCAGTCCCTGCCTCATAGGTTTTCTTTTACTTGGCTAACGCCAAGGAATACTCAGTAGGCTTGGTTGTCGCCTATATAGACTTGGTTATCGTCTATATATAAAGTATACCAAATGAGAATGACATTAACCACTTCAAGCTATCGCTTGACCGAAATTCATCTCCCACTTTCACTGGTGCTTCGCACCCATACGCTTAGAAGTGGGAGACTTCTTTCGGAATTACGTTAAAGGATCTCAGCAAACATATATAAAGTTCAGTCTTATGAAAAAAGATCAGATTTATTCTGTTTGATCTGATACTTATTTATCACTCCTATTAGTCTTGACTCTTCTTTTACTGATAAAGGAGCTAGTTTTACGCCGTACTTAATGTACCGGTTCTCCTCTCCGCTCTTGCGGATAATGCATCCCTCCAGTTCAAACCATTCTTCTTCCAGTTCAAATTTAAATGTATATGTCAGAAACTCGGTGACCTTGAATGTTTCTCTGCTTACAAAGGACAATCCATTACCACTAATATTGCTGAGTGTTACTGTATAAATTCTATCTTCTTTTGCCGGTAGGATCATCGTGGCTTCTTTGAACCCACTGATCCGGCAGCGGAAGAACTTCCTTCTATTACTAATCATCTGCATACCTCTATTCGCTATGTAAAAGCTTAATTTGTTATGGTATCAATTATTATATTTCTATATTAACATATCTTAGAGCGGTCTATACTATAAATTTTAACTTTAGGCATATCACCGGCTGTCTTCAGTATGGTGTTCAGACAACTAAATTTTAAGATGGGATAGTATTTTCACTATTATCCTTTCGCTCACCTGATTCTTCTGATTAAAAAAGCAATGAGTGCTCTCACCACTTTTGGAGAGGTCTCATTGCTTTTTGTTCAGTCAAAGTTTAGTGATCTGGATTTCTTATCATTCCTGAAATCATATTCTGATATAAATGTATTCAGTCTCTACTTTGAACAAAAGCTATTATACCAGACTTAAAGGTCAGGTTTGCAGTTGCTGCCACGAACTCATTACTGATCAGAGCTGCTGGGTAGTCATAATCAACTCCATCGAGCTGATACTTGAACCCCTGACCAAGAGACAGGTGCTTGACCGGAGTCATCCCGATAACAGAGCAGTAAGTTTTATTATGCTCTTTAACCACTTTGTGTACGCCGGGCTGATAATACTTTATACTGTTAGTCTGATTGACAAACTCTATTTTTCCTTGGATATTGTGGAATCTAGGCTGCAATGGAATCATAAGAATGCTCATCAGATGATCCAGCCGCCCACCTGACCAGCCATAGACAATCAACTTCTCTGAGTCAAACTGCTTCATGGCATAGACCAGACTTAGCTCTGCATCCGTATCTTCTTTATCAGGATCTACTTCAATAAATGTCCCAACATGTTCTTTTATCTTCTGCTTTTCCATCTCTGAAATCGAATCGAAATCGCCAAGAGCCAGGTCAGGACTGTAGCCATTTTCAGTTAGGTAAAACGCCCCTCTGTCCACTCCGATGTAGTGATCCTGCTGTTTCTTTGGTGGCCAGGCTCTTTGCTCATCCGGGCTTCCCAGCATAATATGGACCGTACTCATCTACTTCACCGACTGTTTCAGATTGGTGATCTGCTGTCCAGCATCACTTGCACCATAGACGTATGAACCGGCTACCAGTACTGTAGCGCCTGCTTCTATACAGACTTTTGCAGTCTCATCATTTATTCCACCGTCAACTTCTATTTCATAAGAGTACCCGTGCTCTTGTTTCAGAGCAGCCAGCTGCTCTATCTTACTGACCGTCTCTTTAATGAACGACTGCCCTCCAAATCCAGGATTGACTGTCATGACTAGGACGAGATCTGTCATGTGCAGACTATCAGCTATCATGGAGACGGGAGTGGCCGGATTGATTACCAGACCTGCTTTAACTTCAGCTGACCGAATCATCTGGAGTGCACGGTGCAGATGGACCGTGCTTTCAGCGTGAATCGAAATAATATCTGCCCCTGCCTCAGCAAAGTCATTGATATAATTTTCAGGGTTTTCTACCATCAGATGACAATCAAGAGGCAACTGAGTGTGTGGTCTAACGGATTTGACTATCGGCACACCAAAGGACAGATTGGGTACAAAATGACCATCCATCGTATCGATATGGATCCAGTCTGCTCCCCCATCCTCGACCTTCTGAATCTCTTTCTTCAGTTCCGCAAAATCCGCACTAAGAATAGATGGCGCAATTTTAACCATTATTTTCCCCTCTTCTTTCCATAACGTGGTTTTCTGTTCTGTATCTCTTCGATAAGAGAGAGATAGTTGTTGTATCTAAATGATGCTATCACCTGTTCTTCTACAGCCTTCTTGACGGCACAATTTGGTTCATTCTGATGTATACATCCGCTGAACCGACAGTCTTTTCCTTTTTCCCAGATTTCCGGAAAACAGGCTGACAGATCCTGTGCATCCAGCTCTTCAAACTCAATCGCACTGAAACCAGGCGTATCTGCAACCAGTCCTCCGAGTAAAGGCACAAGCTCAACGTGTCTTGTCGTATGTCTTCCTCTTCCAAGTGATTTGGAGGTTTCCCCAATCTTCAGTTTAAGTTCCGGGTCAAGACTGTTCAGCAGGGTTGACTTGCCAGCTCCGGACTGCCCCATGAACACTGCCAGCTTATCTTTGACAAGATCGCCAAATCTCTCCTGCAGTGTCACTGGATTCACCTGCTCATTTTGATCCGGTAATATCACTTTGTATCCGATAGAAGTATAAATATCGGCAAGATCCTCTGCAGCAGCGTATTCTTCATCTGTCGTCAGGTCTGTCTTGGTAATGTAGATGACCGGTCTGATATGATGCTGCTCAAGAGACACAAGATAACGGTCAAGAAGTGAAGTAGAAAAATCCGGGTCCTTGACCGACATGATGACAAAGCCCAGATCCACATTGGCAACGGATGGACGGGACAGTTCATTTTCTCTCGGCATTATTTCTTCCAGTGTTCCTTCTTTGTCTGTCTCGAATGTAAACTTCACTTTATCACCGACGAGAGGTGTTTCATTTCTCTTTCTGAAAATCCCTCTCGGACGGGTCTGATACACATCTTTTTCAGGTGTCTGGATATAGTAGAAACCGCTGAGGGCTTTTATTATTCGTCCTTCGTGCAAGTACCTTCCTCCTTCTAGTCGTTCGGGCTTATCCCTGTTTCTTCTCTGATGACTTCCCCGTCTCTAACGATTCTGAAACTGGCTGTCTGCCCTTCTTCCACTACGAATGTAATGATTTCCGGAGTGTCCTCATAGATGTCAAAGGCTCGGTAGACATCGTCAAACGAGTGCTCAGCATCTTCGACATAAATCTCAATGGCATTGGGTGTCAGCCCTTCGTCTGATTCTCCGTTTTCATCATCTTCTTCATTTTCTTCATCTCCATCATTTTCTGCATCTTCTCCTGTCTCACTTAGGTACTCAATGATGATACCTCTGTCAAACGTTACATATTCGGGTTCTTCAGGCCCAGTTGAGAAGACAACTGAGATTCTCGATCCCGGATATACCGTTGTTCCCGGTTCAGGAGACTGTCGGGCAACCTGTCCTTCAGGAATAGTATCGTGCGGTTCATTGGTAATAGTTACTGAAAGGTTCAGATCATCGGCATAGTCTTCTACTCCTACAGAAGAATATCCGACAAGACGCCTTAGAGTAAAACCTTCCGGACCACTGCTTACTTCAAGGGTTATCGTCGATTCACTTGGCACTACTTCTTCGCCGGCAGATATACTTTGGGAGACGACATTCCCTTCAGATATATCATTACTGAATACGTCTTCTCTTTCTACCGTGAAGCCCATATCTGTCAGTTCAGCCCTCGCATCCTCATATGAGACATTTTCATAATCTTCAAGGGTGATCATCTCTTCCCCCAGGCTGACAAACAGGTTAACTGAAGCAAATTCCCGGAGTACTGCATCAGGTGACGGATTTGTACGGATTATTCTACCTGCTTCCACATCAATGCTGTTCTGCTCAATGATATCTCCCACCTGCAAATTCAGTTCTTCCAGTTCTTCTTCGGCCTCCTCAAGCGTAAGGTCTGATAGATCCGGCACACTCACCTCTCTTGGTCGTGTCATACTGAAGACCAGAAGAGTGCCAATCAGCATCAAAAGAAGAAGAAGAATGATGAAAAGCAAGCCTTTCCTCCGCCGTTTTCTCTTCTTTTCTTTATTAGGTTCAGGTGCAGTTTTACCCGGCTCTTCAACTGGTTTTTGCTCAGCTGAAGGTGCTTCAGTTTTATCCGGTCTGATTTTTACCGGTTCAATCATACGTGTTTCATCATCGTGTGTCGATACAGGCATAAATTTCATTTCTTCTGCCCGTGATTCTGACAATGATGTTTCAAGATCCTTCTTCATCTCTGTGACAGACCGGTAACGATCACCCGGTTCTTTAGCTGTGGCTTTCAGAACAACATTTTCGAGAGCCTGCGGAAGTGAAGAATCGTTTTCTTTTAGTGAAGGCATGTCGTTCTGGAAATGCTTCAAGGCAATCGATACTGGGGACTCCCCATCGAATGGCACACGGCCCGCGAGCAGTTCGTAAAGAAGGATACCCAGTGAATAGATATCTGATTGCTTCGTTGCCATACTTCCTCTCGCTTGCTCGGGCGAAATATAGTGAACGGATCCCAGCAGCGAGTTAGTTTGAGTAATGGAATTTTCTGACAATGCTACTGCAATCCCAAAGTCCGTTATTTTTACTTTTTCACTATGATCGATAAGAATATTCTGCGGTTTAAGGTCTCTATGGATAATATTGTGATTATGTGCATATTCTACAGCAGCTAAAATCTGAGACATGATTTCGATTGTTTTTTTATAGGGAATCGGATGGTTCTGACGAATAAATTCCTTAAGATCGTATCCCTCCACGTATTCCATGACGATGTAAGGTGTATCATCTTCCCCTACATCGACCACATTGACTATATTCGGATGTATCAGCTCAGTTGTTGAAAGGGCCTCTCTCTTGAAGCGTCTGATACTGGCCTCATCATTATGAAAATTATAGGCCATCAGTTTAACGGCCACATTTCTTTCAAGGATAAGATCTTCTGCCAGGTAAACTTGTGCCATACCTCCGGATCCTATTTCTCTTATTATCTTATATCTGTTGCTAATTCTTTCTCCGGGAATCACTTACGCTCCCCTCCTAACATTCTGCGACTGTTCAGTCAGATCGATCAGACAGACGGTTATATTGTCTGTCGATCCATTTTTTAATGAAGCATCAATCAAGGCTTCAGCTTTGCTGCTTAAATTTAGTTCACTCTGCACGATGTTGTTCATCTCTTTCCTGTCGATCCCATTCGACAGCCCATCGGAGCAGAGCAGGATCAACTGTGTCTCTTCTTTATTCAGTTCAAAAAAGTCAATCATCACTTTGTCAAACACTCCTAGCGAGCGTGTGAGGGTGTGCCTCTGATGATGATTTTTCGCTTCTTCCTCAGTAATTTCACCGCTCAGGTGGAGTTCGTTGGCAAACGAATGATCGACTGTGATCAAACGCATATCATTGTCAGCATTCAGCTGGTATGCTCTGCTGTCCCCGACGTTTCCTATTACGATCGCTTCATTAATAAACGCTGCAGTAACAAGGGTGGTTCCCATTCCCTGAAGATGATTGTAAGTTCTGGCTACTCTGTAGATCCGCTGATTCTCTATATTGATCTGCCTGTCAAGCCATTCCTTAACATCTGCTGAAGTGGCAAAAGCTGTTTCCTGCCATCTATGACCCAACTGCATGACAGCCATCTCGCTTGCAATATCTCCAGCCTTGTGTCCACCCATGCCGTCACATAAAATAGCCAACAGCTGATCGGCCTGATTATAAAAGAGTTCGACAAAATCCTGATTAGTCGTTCTCATTCCAATATGTGTTTTCTTATAAGTATTCAGTTTGTATCACTCCATATTTTCCTATGTAAATCACCGACCATAAGTCTATGATCAGTGAACAGAATTAAACTGACTATGTCTTTCTCAAAGAAGCTATGAAAAAACCGTCCGTATGGTACCGATGCGGGTACAGATGAAGAAAGCCATTTTCAGATAGCTTGATGCTCGAGTTATTTCTATAAACCGGTTCGATTTCGTATGAAGGCTGTTCTGAGAGGAAAGCTTCTACCACGTCATCATTTTCTTTTCTGGTGATTGTGCAGGTACTGTAAACAAGTCGTCCACCTTTTTTCAGCAGCGGAGCGACAGAAGTCAGAATATCCAGCTGGACTTTCTGCAGAGCATTTATATCTGACAGTCTTTTCTGGTAGCGGATATCTGGTTTCCTTCTCATAAGACCTAAGCCTGAACACGGGGCATCAATAAGTATCTTGTCGAATGACTCGTGTTCAAATGTTTCAGCGGCTTTTCTCGCATCCATGGCATTCGTTATTATTATATCAGCAAATCCCAGTCGATCCGCATTTTCTCTTATTTTTCTTATTTTTTTCTCATGAAGATCAAGAGCGGTCACCTGTCCGCCTTTGGTTTTATCCAGATAAGTGGCAATGTGGGTGGTTTTCCCCCCTGGTGCTGCACAGGCGTCCAGAACCGCATCCCCAGCTTCAATTTGCAGTGCTTCAGCAACAAGCATGGAACTTTCGTCCTGAATCGTGATGACTCCATCCTTAAATAATGACGAGTGCACAGGCAGACCTCGCAGACAAATCAGTCCGTTTGCGGACACTTTGCTCTTTTCAGTTTCAAATCCTTCCAGTTCCAGCTGCCTCTGAACGTCTTCCACAGACTTGAGTGTCGTGTTGACCCTTAAACTTAAGCGGGCCTTGTCAGATAAGGAATCGAGTATTTGTTCTGCCTCTGCCATTCCAACTTCTTCTGATAGAAGCGTAACGATCCACTCAGGGTAACTGTACATAATGGACAATTTTTTTATCGGTTCACTGATGTCATCTGCTGAGCGTACGCCTTTTCGCTCAATGGCACGGAGCACGCCGTTGACAAACCCTGATATCCCTCTGTTTCCTCTGACCTTAGCAATATTAACAGCTTCATTGACTATCGCATGCATAGGTATTTTATCGAGAAGTGTGATTTGGTATAAGGATACACGCAGCAGCTGCATGACCCATCCATCTATTTTCTTCTGTTTTCTGATAAATGGATCCAGTTGATAATCCAGCTTCAGCTTATTCTGAATGACACCATATACCAGCTCAGTCAGAAAACGTGTATCTTCTGGAGACAGCTGATTCTGTCTGAGGACATCGTTCAGTACAATATTACTGAATGCCTGACTGGCTTCAACCTTGTCTAAAATTTCAACAGCCAGGTAACGGCTGCTTTGCTTTATCTTCTGATTACTCAAATCGTTCCCCTTCTTCTAAGTGGTTGACTGCTCCGGACAGAAAGTCTTCTATCGTCATTTTAGGCTTACCGAATGACTGAACTTCCTTAAGGGACAAGACAGTCTGTTCTCCGCACTGAATCTGCATGTCCTTATTTGTAAGTCTGACTATCGTTCCAGGCTCTTTATCAGATGATTGACTGCTTGCCTCTGCCCGCCAGATCTTGAATCTCTGACCTTTCAGCAAGGTATATGCTCCGGGAAATGGATTCATTCCACGTACTTTAAAAGCGATGGTCTCTGCTCGCTTAGTCCAGTCGATTTTTTCTTCTTCTCTGGAAATCATCGGTGAATAGGTCACTTCAGACAAATCCTGACTTGCAGGTGTGTGAGTCCCGGAAAAGATATCCGGAAGGGTGTCCAGAAGGAGGTCTCTGCCGATCAAACTTAATTTACCGAAAAGCGTTCCAACAGTATCTTCCGGATCAATTCTCAGAGACCTTTGGGAAATGATGTCCCCTGCATCCATTTCCTTTTCCATGTACATGATGGTTACACCTGTTTCTCTATCCCCATTGATTAGTGCATAATGAATAGGCGCCGCACCTCTGTACTTTGGAAGCAGAGATGCGTGCACATTGACTGCCTTATACTTTGGCGCTTTAAGCATTTTCGTCGGCACATACTGTCCATAGGCAGCGGTAACGATGATATCCGGATCAAGCGCAAGCACCTGATTCATCTCTTCGGATCCTGACAGTTTTTCCGGTTGGAAAACAGCAATGCCATGTTCAACGGCTTTCTTTTTAACAGGTGGCGGAGTCACCACCTTTTTACGTCCCACTTTACGGTCCGGCTGAGTGACAACTCCAATCACCTCGTAATTTTCTTCCTGTATAAGTCCTTCCAGTATCGGTACTGAAAATTCAGGTGTTCCCATAAATACTATTTTATACATAGGATAAACCCCTTTCCTCTTAAATAAAGTCGAGTGGATGATAGTCCAAGGATATATACAGACCTTTAGCCTGTTCTTTCTGGGTATTCATCAGCAGCTCATGGCACTTTTCTTTCAGTTTCTCTTCTTTTTTATATTTAATGATCGTCTGGAAATGATAGCGGTTATGTGTTCTGGCAATGGACTTTGGAGTCGGTCCTAATATAATAGCCTGTTCACTTAAGGACGGTTTCAAATACTCTATGAATTCATGAATTTTCTTAGATGCAGTCATTTCGTTCTCATGACTGACTGACAGCTTAAGCAGAAAATAATAAGGACTGTATTCACTGAGCCGTCTCAGATTCATCTCTTTTTTGAAAAATGAATCATAATCGTGATGCTTTGCTTTCTGAATGGCGTAATGATCAGGATTGTAAGACTGGACAATGACCTCTCCAGTCTTCTGTCCACGTCCGGATCGCCCACTCACCTGAGTAAGCAGTTGAAAGGTTTTTTCTGCAGACCGGAAATCCGGTAGTCCAAGAGATGTGTCTGCATTAATGACCCCAACTAGAGTGACATCCGGAAAATCCAGACCTTTGGCTATCATCTGAGTCCCGAGCAAGATATCAGCCTGTTTCTGTTCAAACCGCTTGAACAGTTTCTGATGTGCCCCTTTTTTTCTTGTAGTATCAACATCCATACGAATGATGCGGGCGTCTGGAAGATACTCCTGCAGTTCCTCTTCAACTTTTTGAGTCCCGGTACCGTAGTAACGGATCGCAGGGCTTGTACATTTCGGACAGTTTCTTGGAATCCCTTCTTCATGGCCGCAGTAGTGACACTTCATTGTCTTAGTATCCATATGAAGGGTCTGAGATATGTCACAATTGGGACATTCCAGTACGTATCCGCAGTCCCGACAGAGGACAAAAGATGAGTAGCCTCTTCTGTTCAAAAGCAGGACAGCCTGTTCATTCTGATGGATGCGCTTGTCCAGCTCACTCAGGAGCACGTCTGAAAAAGTGGACCGGTTACCGTTTTTAGCTTCCTCACGCATATCGATAACCTTAACTTGCGGCATGGCAGCCTGGTTAGCCCGCTCACTCAGTTCCAGAAGGGTATATACTCCTTTCATCGCCCGCGCCCTTGATTCCAGAGAAGGCGTTGCACTTCCCAGCAGGACAGGACAGTTATGATACTGTCCTCGCCAGACTGCTACATCACGGGCATGGTATTTAGGAAACTCTTCCTGCTTGTAGGTCGTTTCGTGTTCTTCGTCAATGATAATCAGCCCGATTTTTTTTAGTGGCGCAAAAATACTGGAACGGGCGCCTACCACTACTTGAGCCTGTCCTCTCTCGATCTTTCTCCATTCATCATACTTTTCGCCATCAGACAAGCCGCTGTGCAGGACAGCTACACGGTCTCCGAAACGTCCTTTGAATCGTTCGACCATCTGTGGGGTCAGGGCAATTTCAGGTACAAGCATGAGAGCCCCTTTATCCTTTTCTAGAACTTCAGAAATCGTCTGAAGATAAACTTCCGTCTTGCCGCTTCCTGTCACCCCCTGAAGCAGAAAAACTTCATGCTGTTCAGTCTTTACAGCCCGATCGATCGTGTCGAAAGCCACTTTCTGATCGGCTGTCAGAGAAAGCGGCTGACTCTGTTCAAAAGTTATATCTGAAAAAGGATCTCTCAGGACTTCCTTCTCGACAATTTCACACCAGCCTTTCCCTTCTCCCGTCCGAATATGAGACAAGGTTAGACCGTGTTCTTTAAATGCTGTGACAGGCTGCTCCTCTTGTTTTTCCATCTGCTGCAGCAGGTTTAAAAGGATCAGCTGCTTGTGCGCATTTGAAGGAATCCCCATCTTCATTTCTTCCAGGTGCTCATATGACAATAACGGTCTGACGTATTTTTCTTTTTTGACTGTACTCTTGTCTGTAACGAGGTAATCGATATGCACTTTATTTTCTTTTTCCAGTTTAAGGACAATATCCAGGCTGTCAGCTTTCTCAGCCTCTTCCCAACTTATTCTATCTTTACCTTTAAACAAATCGAACAGCAGGTCTTCATCAATTTCATCGATAACACGTATTACTCTGACATAACGCGCTTTTAGTACAGCAGGAAGCATTGTCTGATAGCATTTGATCTGAAAACTGAAAGTCTGATAAGCCAGGTCTCTGCCAAGAGTAATCATTTCTTCACTCAGTACCGGCGAGTTATCCATGAGGGACTGGATTTCTTTTATATCGCCCGAAAAAGTCGTCTGATCACTGAAGCCGACGACAAAGCCCTGGACCGTTCGGCTTCCCTTACCAAAAGGTACGATCACTCTCATGCCTTTCTGAATAAACGCTTCAAAACGCTCTGGGATTTTATAGGAATAAGGCTGATTTGTCTGTAACGTAGGCACGTCCACTATAACTTCAGCAAATAATGCCATCTGATTCTTCCTTTCAGTTCATATTAGTGACCAACCAGTCTATGACCTCGACTGAAACATCTGATTTGCTCCTCAAACTTATCGTAACAGGTTCCGACTTTCTCGACAGCATGGTTACTTCATTTTCATCCACATTGAAGCCTCTGTCTTTTTTCCCGACATCATTGGCAATAATCAAGTCAGCATTTTTATCATTCAGCTTCTTTTCAGCGTATCGAATCAGATCTTCCGTTTCAGCTGCAAAACCGATGAGCAACTGATCTGGTTTTTTCTTTTCTCCTAGACTTTTTAGTATATCCGGGTTTTTCCTGAATGATAATGTGAGGCTATCTTTTTTCTTCATCTTCTGTTTTTCAACGGTAGCGGGCGCATAATCGGATACAGCAGCAGCCATGATCACTGCATCCGCATCGTCAAATTCATCAGTCACAGATTTCAGCATCTCTTCAGCAGATTCAACAGGGACACGCGTAATATAATCTGGTGTAGCCAGCTGACTTGCACTGATCAATACCACTTCGGCTCCTCTCTTCCAGGCTTCCACTGCCAATGCATGGCCCATTTTTCCTGACGAGTCATTTGTAATATACCTGACCGGATCGATCCGTTCCTTTGTTCCACCGGCAGTCACAATGATTTTTTTGCCTCTTAGAGGAAGCTTCTCAGAGTGATCTCGGATAAAAGCTTCCAGCTCGTCTATTATTCTGGATTTTTCAGGAAAACGTCCTTCTCCACTGTACCCTTCAGCCAGAAACCCAGTATCAGGGCTCATGACAACTATTCCTCTAGCTGAAAGCTTCTCAATATTTTCCTGAGTCACGGTATTTCTGTACATATTTCCATTCATCGCAGGTACAGTGAATACTGGATGGGTCACTGCAAGAAGAGCTGATGTCACGAAATTATCAGCTAACCCATGTGCCATCTTTGCCAATGTATTGGCAGTAAGGGGCGCTACTATAGAGTAGTCCGCCCAGTCAGCCAAATTGATATGATTGACTATACTAGGGTCGTCTTCAGAAAATGTATCAATATAAACAGTATGTTTGCTCAGAATCTGAAAGGTCAGGGGTGTGACGAACTCTGCTGCTCCTTTTGTCATAGCCACCCTTACTTCTGCTCCATTTTTTATCAGTTCTCTCAACAAGTCCACTGCTTTGTATACAGCTATTCCTCCCGTTACATACAGGGCTATCTTTTTTCCATTGATCATTACGTCACCTCGGTGCTGTTTTTATTAGTTTACCAATTTTCAGCCTATGTGTCCTCATAATACTTTCCCAGTTTATACACTAGAAAAAACCTCTGAACTTGTCCAGCAAAGAAAAATCTTTGATGAACAGACGATCAGAGGTTTCATTGATTTAATTTGAACGACTATCCGGATCGATGACCAGATCACCGGATTTGATTTCTTCTAGAGCCTTCCCGACATTTTTATCACTCTGGTACGTTTCCAGCATAGCAGCTGACGGATTGTCGTGAAGTTGTTTGGCTCTCTTGGCAGCCAGTATCACCAATGAATATTTCGAATCGATCTTTTTAAGTAAATCATCCAATGAAGGGTATAACAGCATTTATTCCATCTCCTCTATAATTTCTGCGTACTCTCTTAAATTCCTTGTCACTTTGAGGTGTTCACTTTCTATGATGTTTCTGATTTTTCTTGCTGCATTTTTAACTGTATCGTTTTCTACCACATAGTCGTAATACTGAATCAGCTTAAGTTCTTCTACAGCTTTATGCATTCGTCTCTCAATCATTTCATCACTGTCTGTTCCACGGTTGACGATTCTTGACTTAAGTTCATCCAGATCCGGTGGCGATAGAAATATAAAGATTCCCTCAGGCATTTTTTCTCGGACTTTCAAAGCTCCCTGGACCTCGATTTCCAGAAAGACATCCCGACCTTCATCCAGCGTCTGATTCACGTACTCCAATGGGGTTCCATAGTAGTTTCCAACATATTCAGCATACTCCAGCAGACCATCTTCAGCTATCAGCTGTTCGAATTCTTCTTTAGTTCTGAAATAGTAGTCAATGCCTTCTTTTTCACCCTCACGTCTCTTGCGTGTGGTCATTGATATGGAATAATCAAATTCATTTGAATAATTATCGAAAATAGCTTTTCTCACTGTTCCTTTTCCCACCCCGGACGGGCCGGACAGAACGATTAACAATCCTCTATCTTTCATTTACAAGTCCTTCCCAACACAAATTCTCCATGAAAACTTATCCCCAATTCTACCATATCAGACTGTAGAATTGAAAGTTAATTTTGATTTTACCTATACAAACCTAAATTTTTGTTCAAAAGATATTTACAGTATAAAGCAATAATGAACGGAAATGGTCTGGTTCGAATCATCAGCTTATAAAAAGGAGTATCCCACTTCAGCTGCTCATCTTCAAGTCTCTCAAGAATCTGTATGACAAGTGACCGGTTCGATATCAGCGGTAATCCTTCAAGAAATTCTTCGGTCCACTCTTTTCCACTTAAGAGAAACCTGGGTTCAAATTCATCTACAGGATTTTTCCGTTCTGCATCTCTCATTTTAATCAGACGATGGATTATCTCATTTTGAAACTTGTCTATACTGTATATTTTATCAGGGATCATGTTGAACAATTTACCTGTCAGTTCACATAAAGCTAGAGAAACAGTGGTTTCATCCACAGCACTGCCCCATTGTTTCTCAATCTCTCTCAAAAGGATCAGTTGCTGATCATCCCTTTTGATATATTCATAGACCCCTTTTGACCGTTTACCAGTCAAAAGGCCATTCAAAGCGAGATAGAAGACAGAGGTGTCCGTTTCTACTGTGTCTGTATCATAAGTATACCATAGTCCTCTATAGAGATCCGGCCTGGCTAACTTCATAGTCTCACAGTAGCCCAGTTCTATATTCACTTCTGTCCTGTTCGTATCAAACAGCAGCATATCTCCAAGCGGCCACTTTGTTCGGATCAGCAGTGACTCGCATTCTTCTATCCGATGGTCATAATGGAGTAGTCCAGGGCCCTGGACATCAACAAGGACGATCTGGTCGGGCAATTTATCCAGTGCCATGTTTATCGGAATGTTATTCCAGTAGCCTCCATCGATGTACGGGGTCCCGTCGATCATTTTTTTCTGAATGGCTGGATAAAGTGACGCACTGGCTAGAAGGTAGTCATTAAGCCTGCCTTCTTCAATATCGTCCAGAAAATAATACTCGATTTCTCTCGTCTTCAAGTTGGTTGTCGACAGACCGAAAATTGTCCCGTCACTTCTTATCCTGCTCTCATCATTAATATACGTATCAATCAGAGCTTTTAGTGGAGCTGAACTTATTCCTTTTTCTCTGATTATCTTGATCAGAAAACCAGTCAGAGTACGTCGATAGTCTTTAAAACTGTCGATCGACAGTGGTGCATCGAGATCCAGAACCTTACCTGTTTCGATTTCTTTCCACATGCTTTCTGCCTCAGACACATCACCCAGAATGTAAAGCGCCCCGTTCAGAGCGCCCACTGATGTTCCTGTAATGATATCGGGAACATAGTCCAACTCATCAAGTGCTCTCCAAACACCTATTTCAAATGAGCCGCGAGCACCGCCTCCGCCAAAAACCAGCGCCCTCTTTATATTCTTCTTTTCGAAAAAGGATGATGTCATGTCTGTAGCCTCCCGGCTGAAATATCAGCGCTCTTCTGTCTCTCAGTATTTACCATACTATGTAAAAACAGTGAAAACAGATATAAGAACTTATGTCTTATCCTCCATTTTCACTGTAATTATCAACTGTTACTGTCCCATATCCTTAACTTTCATCAGTCGGGTAATGGCTGAACGTTCACTCTCATCAAGTTTCATACGAATAAAGTAAATCGTTTCCTCAAGCTGAGGAATGGTCATATATTCCAGAGCATTGACTCGTCTTCGTGTTTTTTCAATTTCATCTGCCATCAGCTGACAAGTTTTTTCTATTTCAGCGAGTTCAAGCATATCTGGCATGACATCGATCAGGTATTCAAAGGTCAGATCCAGTTCACCGTTGGAATTCAAATATCCATAGCTTAAGTCTGCTGCGTCGCTCGTATGATCATCATAATGGAAGTTCATCTGTGGTACGCGAACACTCATGATGTTCTTACGATCGATATTCAAGGATACACTTCGGCTTGGTACAGCCATCAGTTCTTCAATATAATTTTCATGAAGTAATGACTTGGCCAATGCGAATGACTGCATTGCTTTCTCGAGCTTTTCTTCTACCTGGTTTCTAAGTTCATTATTCTTTCTGATAAGCTGAATGAACTGACGCATCAGTTCATCCTGCTTGTCTTTCAGAAGCTTGTGCCCTCTGCTGGCAAGATTCAATCTTTTTTTCAGATTTGCCAGTTCCATACGAGTGGGGTTGACATTTAATTTAGCCATTTACCTCACTCTCCTTTTGGCAGATACTTGTCAAGCATATCATCCTTGATACGTTTCAGCTCTGCACGAGGCAGAACTTTCAGAAGTTCCCAGCCTAGATCCAGCGTTTCCTGAATCGTACGGTTAGTATAGTTCCCCTGATTCACGTACTCTTTTTCGAATTTATTTGTAAACTCGACATATTTTCTGTCTGTTTCAGACAGTGCAGCTTCACCTAACACGGCAGACAGTTCCTTAGCCTCTTTACCCTGTGCATAGGCAGAGAAAATCTGGTTCATTGTAGGCGCATGGTCCACTCTAGTCTTTCCTTCTCCCGTTCCTTTATCTTTCAGTCGGGACAGAGATGGCAGAACATTGATTGGAGGCTGATAGCCCTGGTTATACAGGTCACGTGACAGGATGATCTGCCCTTCAGTGATATACCCTGTCAGATCGGGAATCGGATGGGTAATGTCATCCTCAGGCATGGTCAGAATCGGAATCTGTGTTACAGATCCTTTGGTTCCTTCCAGACGACCTGCTCGCTCATAAAGTGTAGCCAGGTTGGTATAGAGGTATCCAGGATACCCACGACGACCAGGCACCTCACGGCGGGCAGCAGAAATTTCACGCAGCGCTTCGGCATAGTTTGTCATATCGGTCATGATGACCAGAACATGCATGTCTTTTTCGAAAGCCAGGTATTCTGCAGCAGTCAGGGCCATTCTTGGTGTCGCAATACGTTCGATCGCCGGATCATCTGCAAGGTTGATGAACAGAACGGACCGGTCGATCGCTCCAGTTTTCTTGAAGTCATTCATAAAGTACTCGGCTTCTTCAAATGTGATACCGATCGCAGCAAATACAACGGCAAATTTCTCATCTGCATTCGTTACACTGGCCTGTCGGGCAATCTGTGCAGCGAGTTCTTTGTGCGGAAGTCCAGAACCGGAAAATACCGGAAGCTTCTGTCCACGAACAAGCGTGTTCAGGTGATCGATCGTAGAAATACCTGTCTGAATAAACTCATCCGGATAGTCTCTTGCAATCGGATTGATCGCAATTCCGTTGATGTCCAGACTTTTTTCAGGAATCAGGTTCGGTCCACCATCACTGACTCGCCCCATACCATCAAATGTTCGTCCGATCATGTCTTCTGACACGTCTAGAGAGAGAGGTTTAGCCAGGAAGCGTACTTTAGTCTCTTCCAAGTTGATGCCTGTGGATCCTTCAAACAACTGAACAACTGCTTTGTCTCCGTTGATTTCAAGGACCTGTCCTCTTCTGCGCTCACCGGTCTGAAGTTCGATGTCGACCAGCTCGTCAAACTTGACGCCTTCGACGCCTTCGACTGTCATCAGCGGGCCGACGACTTCGGACACTGTTTTATACTCTTTAAGCATCTGATTCTACACCGCCTTTCTCTAATACTGACTGAATGTCATCTTTCGTTTGAGTACGGATCGTTTCGATCGTCTTGATATCATCTTCACTGATGTATTTCATTCGACCGACGCGTTCACGCACATTGTCTGTGCCTTTGATTATTTCATCATAATAAGCTCCCAGATCCATTGCACGAACAGCCTGATCTTCATAGTTAAGGATAGTAAACAGCATTTCATACTGCTTGTTTCTAGATGTATAGGTATCTACATCATCGAAGGCATTCTGCTGAAGGAAGTCCTCACGAACCATTCTGGCAACAACCAGTTTCAGACGGTCACGTTCCGATAGAGAGTCTACTCCAACCAGTCGGACGATTTCCTGAAGTTCCGATTCATCTTGAAGTAAAGCTTTTGCTCTCGTTACCATACCATTCCAGTCTTCTCCAAGCTGTTTCCCTACGTAGTCATTCATTTCATTGCTATACAGTGAATAGGAATTCAGCCAGTTGATCGACGGGAAATGACGTCTTTGTGCAAGGGAACTGTCCAGACCCCAGAATACTTTAGCGACACGCAAGGTATTCTGCGTTACCGGTTCAGATGTATCTCCTCCTGGAGGGGACACAGCACCGATCGCTGTTATGCTTCCAGTACGGTCTCCAGATCCAAGCGTAACCACTTTACCTGCACGTTCATAGTATTCTGCAAGACGAGAACCCAGATAGGCTGGATACCCTTCATCACCAGGCATTTCTTCCAGACGACCTGACATCTCACGTAAGGCTTCAGCCCATCTTGATGTCGAATCTGCCATGATTGCTACAGAATATCCCATATCACGGAAATATTCAGCAATTGTAATACCCGTGTAGATAGAGGCTTCACGCGCAGCAACGGGCATGTTGGAAGTGTTGGCAATCAGTACAGTCCGCGCCATAATTGATTCTCCAGTATTCGGGTCGATCAGTTCAGGGAACTCATTGATAACGTCTGTCATCTCATTCCCGCGTTCTCCGCAGCCTACATAGACCACCAAGTCAACGTCTGCCCATTTTGCGATCTGGTGCTGAACGACAGTTTTACCTGCTCCGAAAGGTCCGGGAACAGCAGCCGCGCCACCTTTGGCAACTGGGAAGAATGTATCAATAACTCGCTGACCGGTAATAAGCGGTTCTTCCGGGTTCAGCTTCGTCTTGATCGGACGGCCTCTTCTGACTGGCCATTTCTGCATCATAGTAAATTCTTTTTCGCCATCTTCAGTTTCAAGCACGTAGATTGGCTCGCTTATAGTGAAGGAGCCTGAAGAAATAGATTTGATTTTACCTTTAACGCCGTGAGGCACCATGATGCGGTGTTCAATTACTTTAGTTTCCTGAACAATACCGACAATGTCTCCTTCAGATACTTCTGTTCCTTCTTCCAGAGAAGGAGTGAATTCCCACTGTTTCTCACGGTTCAGCGGCTCGATTGACATGCCTCGTTCAAGAAAGTTACTATTTGTCTTTTCCATAAATTCGTCCAGCGGTCTCTGAATTCCGTCAAACATCTGAGAAATCATACCTGGAGCAAGCTCAACAGATAATGCTTCACCAGTTGTTTCGACGACTTCTCCCGGACCTACCATAGACGTTTCTTCATAAACCTGTATAGAGGCAACGTCGTTTCTCATTTCAATGATCTCACCGATGAGGCCTAGTTTACCTACACGGCAAATATCCTGTATATTAGCTGTTTCCATCCCTTTTGCTGTGACCAAAGGGCCAGAAACACTTACAATCGTTCCTTTACTCAAAATCGTACCCTCCTATAAAATATTTTGACCCACTGCTTTTTCGACATTTTCCTGCACACGTTTCTTACCGATGCCACGTGAGCCTGTATGATTAGGGATCAAAATGATGGCAGGTTTCATTTTAGCGTCATAGCGTCTGATTGTTTCAGGGACTAATTCTGCTAATTGTTCTGTCAAGTAAATCACACCATAATCTTTGTCTGCCAGATTGTCGATGATTCGACGGGTCTCTTTCGCTTCAGATGCGAAGTAAACAGAAAAGCCGAGCATTTTGAATGCCAGAACGGAATCTTTGTCTCCGACAACTCCAATTTTATTGGGCATAGTTCAATCGCATCCTTTCTCTGATCGCATCAGCAGGTACACCATTTTCCTTACCTGATAGAATGAGTCTGAGATTTTTGACTTCTATTTCCTTGGCATAGAGATAAGCGAGCACCGGCATAGGACCGAAAGATTGAAGTCTGGCATCTCTCATCGTATTCATATACGCATCATCTGTCTGATGATCGATCCTGACAGATGATAATTCATTTGTTTCAGTATCGACCGACTGGTCAATTAGTTTTCTGTATTTACTTGTTTTAAAGTACTGTAGCGCATACTGCTGCCCATTATGTGCAATTTCGAGCAGATCTTCTTTAGGAATAGATCCGGAACTTGAAAGAACAGTCAGTAGAAAATTGCGTGTTCTATTCTGTTTCATTCCTCTGACCAAAGTAGATATGTTGTTATAATCTATAAGCGTTTCTATCAGTTCAGGCACGCCCTCTTCACCTGTCTGGTCAGCCAGAAGACGAAGATGTGTAAAGTACCGTCTGTCGAGTATGATATCGACAGACTGAACGTTCTGATACTGATCGTAATCCTCCTGAAGTTCATGGATGCTGTCCATATACTCAGCAGGAAGGACATCAGATTCACCTGTTCTGACTGCCTGTCTCAATTCTGATACAGGATAACGGCCGATCGGGATGAATAAATAATCCAGATCCTGATCTGTAAACTCCTCTTTAAAGAGAACTTTCAGGTTGTGATAAGCATACCTCAATCCAGCAAGCTCTATAAGTTCCTTGTTGGGAACAATCTTTAACAGCTCCTCGAATGTCTGGTGGAGCTCATTCATGAACATCTCATCATAACTTTTATCTTCTTTGATTCTATCGACGTCATTCCTGTAAGGTGTTTCTCTCAGCACGTTGACAGCATCTTCAAAAGAATCGGCAGTCAACATGCGTTCGAAATGAGATCGAGTGAGGAGATCGTTCTCGTAAATCCGTATGAGAACATTGCTTGACCCATAAGCGGTATCTTTCAACTGTATTCTCCTCCTTAAAATAATTCGTTAGATATATCTGGTAAAATGTCCGTTCTGGCATCTTCCACTAAAGAATCGAATAAGAAGTTGTATTCTATGCCATTTTTTTCAATAAGGAAGCCGGACTGTCCTTTTACAGTGTCCTTGGATACCAGAACAGCAAGCTCAGCAGGTTTATTAGAAGTTATCCAAGTTTCGTCAATAGAATGGGCAGACTTTTCTCCCAATTTCAACGTCACTTGTCCTTCTTTGTCGAACTGTTTCAATACGTTCGCAGTAAACTGTCTGAATGTCTCATCATCCAGATTATCCAGTCTGTTTTTAGCCTCTTTGAACATCTTGTCCAGAATAGACTGTTTCGCAGCCAGCACCTCATTGCGCCGTCTGATGTCCAATGTGTTTCTTCGAATCGTGTAATCATGTTCGGCATCTGCTTTGATCTGCTCCTTTGCTTGTAGGCGTTTCTGTACCTCTTCTGCTTCGGCAGCTTGAATCTCATCTTCAGCTTGTTTTTTAGCTTCTTCAATTTCCTTTCGGATAGCCGCTTTTTCTTTTTCAACGACTCGTTCAGTCAGTAATTTTAAATCTGCCATGATTTCCCTCCTGTTCAGAGTAATAATAATGAAATGAAACAAGGAATTCAGTTTATTAAGTGACAGATGGCTGTCTGATCACTGAATTCTAAATTCCTTTCTCTCATTTATTACATGAAGATTATCATCATCAAGGAAATAACGAAACCTAAAATTGCATATGTTTCAACCATCGCTGAATAAATGATCCCTTTAGTTGTGTGTTCAGGTTTTTGAGCTAGGATCTGCATTGCAGCTACTGATACACGACCCTGAAGCGTACCGGATGTCAGTCCAGTAAATCCTACAGGAAGTCCGACCATCAGATAGTACCATCCAGTTGATACGTCAATGTTAGTAGACAAGTTGATAAGAATCAGCAGTCCGATAACGAAACCGTAAAGTCCCTGCGTTGCTGGAAGCATCTGCAGAA
The DNA here is from genome assembly GCF_054658175.1 of Alkalibacterium sp. s-m-28. Taxonomy (NCBI): domain Bacteria; kingdom Bacillati; phylum Bacillota; class Bacilli; order Lactobacillales; family Carnobacteriaceae; genus Alkalibacterium; species Alkalibacterium sp. s-m-28. Next base: position 16,240 of record NZ_BAAGIQ010000003.1, on the reverse strand, counting down.
CAAGCGCACGACCGAATTTTTCCGGCTGTTCTTTTGTTAAGGCAGCCGCTGCTTCACCTGCAGATCCTACTCCTCTTGATGATCCGATACCAGAAAGAATAACTGCCAGAGCGACACCTACTGCACCAAATACAAAACCTAAATTATCTCCAAAAAACAGTTCAAAGTTACTCATTATTTTTTCCTCCATTATTATAAAATATAGTTTTAACCGTTGTTATTGTCTTCCATCCAGACATGTTTCTCAAGCATTTTGAGTGGAGTCAGTGGTCTGCCTCCGCCTTCGAAGAACTTGCCGAAAAACTCAACATACTGCAGTCTGGAAGTATGGACATAAGCACTTAAGAATGTCAGTGCTATGTTCAGTGCCTGCAGGGCAATAATGATTAGAACCCCAACCGTAAATCGTGCTATAGGCGGAAGGAAGCCGATGATCATATTAAATGCCATCGCAATATTTGCACTGGCTACTGCAAGAGCCATCAATCTTGTGTAACTGACGATATCTCCTACATAACCAGATATTCCATATAAATTGTAAGCCCCGAGTCCTATCCCCAGTGCTTTGTTGGAACTGGAAAGTGCTGATACGACAAGGATCCCTACTGCGTTAAGAACCACAAGTCCGATACCTATCTGCGTAAGCAGCGGCATATTCAGCAGCATAGCCCCACCGACCCATAGGATGAAACCGATCAGCATAAGGAACCAGGCATAGCCATCGACGTATGAAGAGGCTCTCTGTCCCTGCTTTCCTTTGATGATTCCATTCAAGACGAGCCCGTAAAGCAGCTGGATCAGTCCGAGCACAACTGAAAATGCCATAATTTCAAGTACATCATCCTGTAAGGAGAAGACTTGTATGGGCAGCTCCATTCCGAAGAAACTTCCGAAAAATACTCCGAAGGCCATCGTCGGAAACGAGAGGGTGTAAAGAAACTTTAAGAAGTTTCCCATTGACCCTTCTATATTGAATGCCTTCAAGGCGAACAATGTGACTCCAAAGAGCAGCATACCGTAGCCAAGGTCGGCGGCCATCATGCCGAAGAATACCATAAAGAACGGCATCATAAACGGTGTGGGGTCGACTTCGTTGTATTTTGGATAACTGAACATCTCTGTAATCATCTCGAATGGTCGGACAAAACTGTTATTCTTCAGCACGACAGGAACATCATTGTATTCCTTCATCATTATATCTTCGGATAGAACAGCGACTTCGCTCTCGCCGATTGTCTGATCGATGTTAGCCTTTAAAGAATCCACTTTCTCTTCTTCTATCCATCCAGATAGAAGGAACAGGTGATGGCTGTCTATAAGAAGATTGTGTGCTTTTTCTCGTTCAGACAGATTGTAGTAATATTCCTCAGCGAGCTCCAGGTTCCTGTAGAGACTTGTCCATTTCTTCATCTCAGCAATTATCTTTTCTTTATCACCTCTGACTTGCTTCTGTTCGGTAAGATTACGGTATAACTCATCTTCCGGAAGAAGTTCATGTGTATATGTCAGTTCTCTGTAACTGTATTGAGCGACAAGATCATCAAACTGCTTTCTCTCGGTTTTAGGAAGAATGATGAGATAGGCGACTTCATCACTTCTTCTATATACTTCGTCATAATATATTCTGCCATTATCACGTAAACCCTCAACAAGTGCTTCTGATTGTTCTTTATCAACGGTCCCCACCAGAACATCCATCAGTTTGAAATGACTGACCTCTTCAGCCTTGAAACTAAGTGCCCGCCACTTTCTCAGGAATTCTTCTTCCTGTTTGAGGTCTTTCATTTTCTCATCCAGATTGTTGAGCTGCTTTTCCTTCAGGGATACTTGCTCCAGAAGAGCATCAACGTCTGCACTCTCTACAATGCTTTCAAGTTCTTTTAATGAAAATACTTCTTTCTTAGTTTTAAGGCTCTCAATCAAACCCGGCTGTTCGACGTAGTCCTGTAAGTAATTGATTGCATATTCAATATCCTGCAGTCTGGCCTGACTGTCATTAGACAAATCACGCGAAGCACTCGTATCGAAGTCATTCAGCAGACTTTCCTCCAGAACTTCTGCTACAGGAATGATTTCAAGACTCTGCATTTCCTGGACACTCTTCAAAACAGCTTCTTTATTAGTATGTTCTGCTAATAAAGTCAGTTTTTTCATTTTAGCTATTGCCATATCGACGCAATACCTCCTCTGCTATTCGACTGGCTAATCTGTCTTTTTCCGATTCATAGGTGCCATTGAAACGGTTGATATCTTCATTGATCTGCTCTTCAAACACTTTCTCGTCTTCTTCCAGCCTGGACTCGACTTGTTCTTGCAGCTCTTTTTTAAAAGCGGCCAGCTCGTGTTCGGTCTGTTCGGTTATTTTATCCTTTCGAAGAGCAGTCCCATCCTTGATGTCTTTTATCTCTTTTTCCGCATTAGCTCTAAGTTCTTCAACTCTAGCCTCAGCGTCTTTAACGTAATTAATTGCTTCACGGTTCACTTTATCTTCCCCCTTTCAAAAAAAGGGCGCGGCTAACAGGCCTTCTTCTCGCCCTAGAAGAAAATAACCTTGAAAGCTCACGCCCAACCGCATTGATATAAATTGTACTAACAAAATTTATAATAGCATACTCTCAAAATTAGTGTCAACTTAAACTTATCAACAGTCTCTTTATTCATGACTGCGGTGACGAAGGATCTAAACGGTTACCGTTCTTCTCCATAACTGAAGACGGATAAAGAGCCAAATCCTGTATGGGCTGCGATTGTGGGACCGTAACTTGATATGATGACTTCCTTAGGGCTCACTTTTTCAAGCAGTTTCTCTCTGACAAAGTCAGCATCTTCAGGTACTCCAACATGACCGATAAAGACCGCATGATCCACTTCATCTCTGATGTTTTTAACTGTCTGATCGATAAGGAACTGAAGCGACTTCTTCCTGCCTCGAACTTTTGATAACGGGACAAGCTTCCCTTCACGGTTCATGATGATGATGGGCTTAACATTGAGCAGTGAACCTACTGTCGCTGCAGTAGCTGAGATTCTTCCCCCACGTTGAAGATGTTTAATGTCATCTACGGTAACCCAGGAGTGATAGTTCAACTTATTATCCTCGACCCACTTGACCAGATCTTCCTTACCCATACCTGCCTCTTTTTTTAATGCAGTTTCATAGACCAGTAGACCTTCTCCCAAGCTGGCTGCCTTTGTGTCGATAATGGTCAGATCCACATCATCATATTCTTCTTCAAGCATCTGTTTAGCCTGACGGGCACTATTAAGTGACCCACTAAGTTCAGAAGAAAACCCTAGGTAAATAACCGGCTTACCTTCATCTACATACTTCCTAAATTTTTCGAGATAGGCATGAACGTTTATTTGTGAGGTTGAAGCAATCTCTCCTTCTTTAAGCCGATTAAAAAAGGACGTCTTATCAAACGTTTTTCCCATATCATCGACCAGCTCTTCTCCACTGATAGTAATTGTGAAGTTGACAATATCCAAGTCGAATCTTTCCACTAGTTCCAGCGGAAGATCACAACAGGAATCAGTTATCAGCTGATAATCCATAAAATACCCACTCCTTATAATGTATTCATTTCTATTATACGTTTTTTTTAGTTAAATAGAAACAAAAGCACTAAAATATCCTCCCAGTTCGGATCTATCTTCAGTTTCTCTTTATCTGACTTGATCATGCTCCAGAATTTTAGACAGACAATTATTTAAAAAAACTACACGATACTGTTGACGAATGTATGTTCGCACGTTATACTAAAGGTAACATATGTTCGGGGAGGACGATCATGAGTAAATTAGCCATCGAAACACAGCATATTGTAGAGGTTTTCAGGAAAGGATACGGCGCCCTGTTTTCGACCAATTTATCTAAAGTACAGCCACAGATGCCCAAGGGTCAGTTGGGCTTATTCCTTAAACAGTCTGTTAAAAAGCAGCAGCGTATTATCATTCAGGTCAATCCTACTGCTCATTCAGATCAGATCCACGAGTATATGGGGATACCAGTATTTTCACCTCACTCAACTCAAATCATTATAAAAACCGCTTCATCACGCACGACTTACTTAATCAATGCCAAAGATATCAGGCATATCAAATTAGCAAAATAAAAAACAGCTGTGAGAGATAGTCCATCCATCTCCATAGCTGTTTCACTTTATCTGCTTATCCGACTTGCAGGATTCAGTTTTCTTTCAAGCCACGCCAGGACCAAATCGGCCGCAACAGCCATCAGTGCAGTTGGGATCGCACCGGCCAGGATGATAGCTCCTCCTTGAGAAGCATTGACACCTCTTTGTATGATATCTCCAAGGCCTCCCGCACCAACAAATGTCCCTATAGCCGTTACCCCGATCGCCACAACCAGAGCATTCCTAAGACCAGCCATGATTACTGATAAAGCCATAGGTAGTTCAACTTTGTAAGTCTGCTGCCAGCGAGTCATGCCCATGCCCTTCGCAGCATCCATCAGCGCATGATCTACATTCTTCACACCCGCATATGTGTTTTTAACGATTGGAAGCAGCGAATATAGAAATACTGTAATAATTACTGTATTGACTCCTATCCCAAATCCTAGCATAAGAATCGACAGCATCGCCAGTGACGGTATTGTCTGTATGACGTTAGCTGCTCCGACGACCCAGTCAGCCAGCTTACTGTGTCTGGCTATATAAAATCCCAGAGGAATGGCAACAAGGGCTGCAAACAGCACACCGTAAATCGAGATGAGAAAGTGTCTGACAAACTGATCCCATAAATAGGGTCCGTTCTGCTGTACATAGTAAATCAGCTGCTGAACAATATTCATTTGTGATAATTCATCTAATCCTTCTATATTTGGCATCTTATTCCCCTCCTGCTGGTTCGAGATAAGGTTCTCTGTCTTCAAAATAGTTATTGGCTTCAAGAAATTCTACAGCTACAGTTGCTGGCTCGATTAAATATTCATCGGCAATGAAGTTCATTTCCTGCATCTGCTCAGTTTCAATCATGCCTTCAAGTTTTAGAAGAATGTCTTCAATCATAGGGTATTCTTCAAGCGTATCATATAAGGCAGATGGACTTGCGTCATATGGAGGGAAGAAGTTGAGGTCGTCTTCAAGGAAGACCAGATCGTAACTGGCGATACGTCCGTCCGTTGAATATCCCAGGACGATATCCATATTACCTGATTGAACCGCATCGTACACCAAACCTATTTCCATAGGATAGACGGTGTCAAAGTCAAATTCATAAGTCTCAAGAAACGCCCGGTACCCGTCTCCTTCTCTTTCCATCCAGGAATTATCGACTCCAGCAGTCAGATCTCCAGCAATGGGCTCCAGATCACTTATTGTTTCGAGTCCATGCTCTTCTGCCAGTTCACTGGTTACGAGAAAGGCATAGGTGTTTTCAAATCCATATGATGGAAAATATCTCATATTATACTGTTCTCTAAATCCTTCTGTCACAGCCTCTCTGGCTTCATCAGGGTCCGTGATCGGGTCCATCCCTAATTCACCTGTGAGAGCAGTCCCTGTGTAACTTGCTGCAGCTACATCCGCATCACCCTGGGCTAAAGCCTGTGTAACCATTGTGGATGAGCCGAGGTTCTGAATAACATCCGCATTGATATCTGAGTAATGATTGACCATCCCCTGAACAATGTAGCCTAAAATTACCATCTCAGTAGAAGACTGAGTAGCAATGGTAATATTCCCTTCTTCGGTCAGACCTGCTCCAAGGCCAGGAAGAGAACAAGCTGTCATCATTACTGCTGCAGAACTTAAAGCAGCAAGTTTCATATTTTTCTTAAACGTCATTATTATCAGCCTTTCTCTAGTCTATGACTTGGTTTCTAGGTGTAACCTTCTTCTCTACACGACCTAATACAAAATCTACGAGTAAAGCTAGTATGGTCACAGGAATCGTCCCTCCTATGATCAGCTCAGGAATATACAGGTTCAACCCATTGAAAATGAAATCTCCAAGTCCGCCTGCTCCGATATATGAAGCAAGAGCTGCCCAGGCAATAACGTATGTCCCTGAAAGTCTGATCCCCGCCATTATAACTGGGGCTGCCTGAGGGAGCTCCACTTTTCTGACCAGCTGTGATTCTGTCATTCCCATACCTCTAGCTGCGTCTACAAGGTCCGGATTCACACCCTTCATGCCTGTATACGTATTTCTGAGGATCGGAAGCAGAGAGTAAATGAACAGTGCCATGATAGCCGGAAACTGACCGATCCCAAGAAAAGGAATCATCAGTGCCAGCAGTGCCAGTGACGGGACAGTCTGAAGTATGGATGCCAGACCGATGAAAAACGTTGCCAGCTTATCCGTCCGTGTCAGCAGGATGCCGACTGGGACAGCTACGATCACCCCTAAACCTAATGCTATTATTGATATATATAAGTGCTCCCAGATCAGTCTCATTATCTGAGCACCATAGTTGTTAAAAAAATCGATCACTTAGGTCTCCTCCTATTCTGATTCTGAAAACTGGGTCGTCTCTAGAGGAATGCTTTCCACTTCTTCGTCATCTCCCCAGATTGTATCGTAGACGATATCTACCAGTGATGCCCGTGTAACAAGACCTTCCAGTTTCCCTTCTTCGCTGACAACAGGAATGTTCTTGTATCCACGCTTGAGCATCTTGTCTGCCACACTGCTCAGTAAGGTTCCCGATTTTACGTAATAGACATGAGACATAATGTCCTGCACTGTAGAGGCTGTCTTTCTATTTTTGTTGATTGCTTCGAAATCGACCAGCCCCTGAAGGACATTATCCATATCAGTTACAAATAACGTATCTACTCTTCTGTCTCTCATGACACGAATGGCTTCTCCCAGCGTAATATCCGATGTAACTGAAATGGGTCTCTTCACCATGACCTGATCGACCGTCTGCATGGTTGAACGCTGCTGCAGTCTGTCCTCACCCAGGAAGCTCTCGACAAATTCATTTGCAGGTTCGGCTAAAATATTGTCGGGTGTGTCATACTGAATGATTTTTCCTTCTGACATGATCGCAATCTTGTCTGCCAGCTTAAGTGCTTCGTCCATATCATGAGTAACGAATACGACTGTACGGCCCATCTCTTCCTGAAGGTGCTTGACCAGTTCCTGTAAGGCATCTCGAGTGATCGGATCCAGTGCACCGAACGGTTCATCCATTAGATAATATCCTGGTTGGCGGCAAGTGCTCGGATGACACCAATTCTCTGCTGTTGTCCGCCAGAAAGTTCCTGTGGGTAACGGTCAAGAAATTCAGGACCCATATCGACTCGCTTCAGTAGACGTTCTGCGGTCTCCTGCATTTTTTCTTTTTCCCATTTTAATAATTTTGGAACCATTACAATATTTTCGTATACTGTCATGTGAGGCATAAGGCCTGTCTGCTGGATAACATATCCGATTTTTCTCCTCAGCTGAACGGCATCTTCTTTTTTTATGTCTTTTCCGTCAATAAGAATCTCTCCGGATGTCGAATCAATCATCCGATTGACCATCCTCATGGTCGTCGTTTTCCCACTCCCGGACGTTCCGATCAGAACGACAAATTCTCCTTCGTTGATCGTAAACGATACATCGTCAACAGCCTTCGTTCCATCTCCGTATACTTTTGATACATTTTTGAACTCGATCATGATTGTATCTCCTCTACATTTATTCTGTTATGCTCTGAGTTTAACCCATAAAAAAACTGTATGAAGTCACCAAAGGAATAGACCTTCCTCACCATCACACAGACTCAAACACATAACTTAATTATGTACCAGTAGGTTTCTCACATTTTTTAATAATTATGACTACCTTCTGGCTATTTTAGTTTCCATAAGCAATTATATGCATCCTATCATGCATTTTGTTGCAAATAAAAGATCCTTATTAATTATTACAGAAAGATGATACAATTGCAAATGATACGTTTATTAGCTTTTTCAGCTTCCTCATCAGTATTGAAAGCCTTTTTATAATTTTGCATATAAAAAATAATTTTAGATTGTTAAATTACAATGAAATGAGAAAATGTAAAGCTACCAAGAAATAACGTCTGTTCAAACCCATAGGAAGAACCGGACGGTCTTCTGAACAGGATGAACAGACGTTAATATTATTTATAGTATGGGTGAAAAAAGTCGGGAAAACTGCTGTTTGAAAATTTCCCATCTGGAATAATTATTAATCATGTCTTCTGTCAGTAAATACGATTTCTTTTCATCCTCTTCAAAAAGTCTGACCTGTTTTTTGGCGAGGTAACGATCATAAATAAATGCATTGACTTCAAAATTCAGACGGAAACTTCTTATATCAAAATTTGCAGTCCCTACTGATAAAATCTCACCGTCTATCACAATAACTTTGGAATGAAGAAATCCATTGTCGTAAATATGAACTTCTGCCCCACTCTTTACCAGTTCTTCTGCGTAGCTTAGAGTGGCACGATAAATAAATGGATGATCCGGCTTGTTAGGTATCATCACTTTCACTTTGATGCCTGACAGGATGGCTATTTTGATTGTTTCCATCAATGCTTCATCAGGAATGAAATAAGGTGTCTGGATCAAAACGGATTCTTTAGCCATACTGATCATTTTGATGAACCCTTTCTTGATAGCATGCATCTCATTGTCCGGACCACTGGAAACGATCTGCATATCTGTAGACCCTTTTAGACTTGAAAACGGGAAATAAGCTTCCCCATAGTTTACTTGCTTGTCTTTAGCTGATGCGTTCCAGTCCATTAAAAATCGAGTCTGCAGAGTAAGGACACCGTTCCCCTCTATTCTTAGATGGGTATCTCTCCAGTAGCCCATTTTCTCATACATCCCCAGATAATCATCGCCAACGTTAAATCCTCCAGTGTAGCCGACTTTTCCGTCAATTACGACAATCTTCCGGTGGTTTCTATAGTTTAGACGCAAGTTGATCAGGAAAAATTTCGAGCCGAAAAACGGTTCAGCATGGCCGCCGTATGTTCTCAGTTTGTTGAAGAAATCTTTGCCCAGTACTCGGGCCCCAACCGGGTCGTACAATACTTTGACCTCAACTCCCTGTTTCGCTTTTTCTTCTAGAGCCCTCAAGAGTCTCAGACCTATATTATCCCCTCTAAAGATATAATACGTCACATGAATATGATGCTCTGCTTTCTCAATATCTCTTATGAGCTGGTCGAATTTTTCCTCTCCATCACTTATGATTCTTACTTTATTGCCTTTCGTTAAAACAGCCTGATTACTTTCCAGAAATAAACGGACCATTTCAAATGTCTTATCCTGATAATTTGATTCAGGAACATCAAGGTTCTCTGATTCGATCAGACTCTTCTGTGACTCGACCAGCTGATGCATGCCGATACGATCCTGACTTCGAAGATCAAAAATGGATTCTTGTGATATTTTTCTTCCCAAAAAAAGATAGATTACAAATCCGAAACCTGGCAGCATCGTAATGACCAGCAGCCAAGCCCAAATCGCTGCGATGTCCCGTTCCTTTTCTTTAAACACAGTAAATATGGCTAAAGCCGAGTTCAGAAAAATAAACCCCCAGAAAATCGTGCTTAAAATCGTCATACAGGTCTCCTTCATACACTAAGGTAATGTTATTTATCTTAGTGTACATTAGCCTGTAACCTCCTGTCCACTATCTTAAGCCGGCAGCAGTTATTTCCCTTTAGGGACAAAAATCAGTGGAGACCGGTCATACAGCATCAGCAATACGATCATGGTCACTAAGGCGGTCGAGATCATACTCAGACCGTTCATGACTAGTGAAAATGTAAAGGCACTGAGTCCCCATAAAGCATAGTCTCCCCAGAATATCCAGCCGGCTATAAAGTGCCAGAAATACCGAGCGGCAGCTCCAACTAGAACAGCAGCGACGATAGTCATGTTTACCCGTTTTCCTTTCTGGTTTCTGATCCCCTCAAGAATGTCTTTGGAGTAGAATCCGGCCAGCCCAATGCTCGCATAGGTGATTGTGTATTCAATAATGACTTGATACACATTCAGCATATATACCGATCCTGTAACAAAATGAAGGATCCCCCATAAAAAACCGGCAAATATCCCTGGCCCCAATCCTCTTCTGATAGCGTAGAAAGTCAACGGAATCATGCCTAAGGAAACACTGAATGACGACCCTATTCCTGAGGGAATCCAGGACAGCACCATCCCAAGTGCGGCAAATAAAGTCCCTTCAAGATAGATCCTCAACTGTCTGTTCTGCATAAAAAATCTCCTCCTCTAGTTAGTTTACTGAACTAGGGAAGGAGATTATGACATTTATGAGAGCGCGCTCATGCCTACTCTGATCTGTCGATCTCAGTTAAGTACTCTTCCTGCGCACGTATGAACGTACAGGTTCGAAGGGTCTGAACTCACAGTTCACTCTCAGCCAATATATTGACTCCCCTAGTACAGTATCTGAATTTAATTATATACAAAATAATTATCTTGTAAAGCGTCTGTTCTGATTGACTTCCATAATTACTGGAAGAATGATCGGTCTTCTCTTCGTTTTCTTGAACAGGTGGTTATTCAGGCCTTCACGAATATCCTGTTTGATTGAACCCCAGTCAAAATCGTTATGCTTGAGATTCTTTTTGACTATACTCTTCACAATTTCCGTCGATTCATTAATCAGATCCTGACTCTCTTTTACAAATACAAATCCGCGCGTAACGATATGAGGATCAGACACGATACGCTGCTTTTTACGGTCGATTGTAACTACTGCAACGAAAATACCATCTTCTGACAACAGACGTCTGTCACGCAAGACAATGTTCCCGATATCACCGATACCTATCCCGTCGATCAGTGTATTATCTGCAGATACCTGTCCGCTTTGTGTCATTTTATTTTTAGCATAGCTAACGACGTCACCATTACTCAAAATAAAGATATTCTGATAAGGGATCCCTGTCTCATTTGCCAGGTCTGCATGGGCAGCAAGCATTCTGTATTCACCCTGAATCGGTATGAAATAAGTCGGTCTCAGCAGGTTGATCATCAGCTGCAGATCAATAGGCGTCGCATGCCCGGACGCTTTCAGTCTGCCGGATAACTTGACTACTGTCCCACCGGCTCTATAAATCAGGTTTTCTGTCTCAGCTACCATGACTTCCATTGCTGTAGATGGGCTGGTAGCAATAAACACAAGATCCCCTTCTTTAATGTTCACCTGATCATGATTAGATGTAGCCATACGGTTGAGTGTTTTTATCGGCTCACCCGCTGATCCCGTTTCGAGAATCAGAATTTCGTCGTCATCATATTTATCGATTTTACTGATAGGTTCAATCAGATGTTCATCAGGCAGTGTCAGCTTGTCAAGATCCATGGCTGTTTCTAGAATAGCTTCCAGGTTCTTTCCAGTGATGAACACTTTTCTACCTGAACTGTGCGCCGCATTTAACACCTGCTGAATCCTTAAAATATTGCTTGCTACTGCAGCCACGATAATCCTGCTGCTGGTATCCTGAAAGATATCAAGCACTTCTTCCTGGACTTTTTTCTCAGACACATTTTCAGTCTGACTTTCTGCGTCCCCAGAATCACTCAGCAGGGCCAGAACGCCTTCTTTACCTAAGTCTGCGATCTGAGAAAGATCTGTTCTGTACATGTCCTGAGAACTCTGATCGAACTTGAAGTTCCCGGTGTAGACAATGTTTCCTTCTTCTGTATGAACGGCGATTCCCATTGAATCTGGAATCGTATGGGTCGTACGGAAGAACTTGACTGTTGTTCCGTTAAAGTCGATTTCAGTGTGTTCATCGATCACATGATAGTCATCGAAAGATGTCGACAGATTGGACTGACCCACAAACAGCTTAGCTAAAGCTATAGTCAGCTCTGAACCGAATACAGGAACATTAAATGTATCAAGGAAATAAGGCAGTGCGCCTATTGCATCTTCATGGCCATGAGTCAGAAAGACTCCGGTAATTTTGTCTTTGTTTTCTTCAAGATAACTGAAATCAGGAATGACCGCATCGATTCCGAACAGTTCATCTTCAGGATACATCAGTCCACAGTCCAGGACGAAAATATCGTCTCCAGATTCCAGTACATACAGATTTTTACCATTTTCTCTTACTCCTCCAAGAGGAATAATCTTTATATTACTCACAATCTTCCACCTCTAATACGCTTGTTACAGCATTTGATTTTATAGTTTATTTCACCTATGTACGTTCGCCCGTTATGTGCTTAACAATTTCAGTATAGCATAGATATAGGCAAATGCCTACTTATCAGGTATACTGACCTTAATTAACTAATTTTAAAAAGGAGTCTCTCATGTCACTAATTTCTTCTTTTATTGTTTTACTTAAAGCAGACTATCCGTCTTTCGTTTCTTTTGATTTCGTCAGTAAGACCCTTCATATAGAGACAGAAGAGATAAATCAGCTTATAAATGACGCTGAAATGCAGGGCTACTCGATTCAGACTGAACAGGACACTTGCAGACTGACACTCCCTCTAGTCAGTAAAGAGTCTGTAGCGGAAAACCTGCAATCTTATTCTATCGGGCGATCGTTCCAGTTCTTCGACAGAATCGATTCGACAAATACCTATGCTTTAAAAAACCTTCAAGAACTGGCTCATGGGTCGGTCATCCTGACTGATTATCAGTACAAAGGAAAAGGCAGGCTGGGCCGTTCCTGGCATACTGATCTAGGAAAATCCGTTGCCTTGACTATCGTACTCAAACCAAAATTCGACAATCAGCAGGCTGTCCTTCTGACTCAGCTGACTGCTGCTGCTCTGGTCAAAGCACTTGAACCGGACTGGTCTGCTTCTATCAAGTGGCCAAATGACGTTCTCATCGACGGCCGTAAAGTGGCTGGCATTCTGGTCGAATCCCACTTCAGCGGATCAGAACTGACCGGCATCGTGATTGGGACGGGAATAAACACGAATCTGTCCATAGAAGAACTCCCTGAAGAGTTGAAAGCTAAAGCCACTTCTCTGGCAATTGAAAAAAATAGAGTCATCGATCCTAATCCGATCATCACCAGCTTTCTATCCTGGTTCGACACCTTTTATACAGCATGGAGCGAGTCGATGGATGCGTCTACATTCATTTCAGTATGCAGAGAAAAGTCTGGACTTATAGGTCGGGAAATCACCGTTCATCATGGACAGATCTCAAAATCTGCCCGTGTCATGGACATCAGCGATGAAGGAGAACTAGTCATCCGTTATCCGAATACTAACGAAACAGACCATCTCAATTCTTTGAATTTCTCAGTCAGAGGGCAATCCGGTTACCTCTGATGCAATTATGTAAAAACCCACATGGCTGTCCTTTACGATAAGCAGTTGCCTCGTAAGGATAGCCATGCGGGTTATTTTTTTACTTTTAAATAATGGAAGCTGAGTCCAATCAGGCTTCGTCGTTGTTCCCATTCAGTACAGCTTTTCGGGACAAGTTGACACGGCCTCTGTCATCGATTTCCGTCACTTTGACATCAAGCACATCGCCGACAGAAAATTCTTTGGCAACATCCTTAATGTACTTATCAGACAGTTCCGATACATGAACCAGACCATCTGTACCTTTGATAATCTCCACAAATGCACCGAATTTCTCGATTCGCTTGATCGTTCCAGTATAAACCTTGCCGATTTCCACTTCTTCTGTCAGCTCTTCGATAAGTTCGATCGCTCGCTTGATACCTTCTGCATCCTGACCGTATATAGAAACATTACCCTCTTCATCAATATCGATTTTAACATTCGTTTCATCAATAATGCTGTTGATCGTTTCGCCGCCTTTACCGATAACGACTTTAATCTGATCAGGCTTGATCTTGATTGATTCGATCTTAGGAGCGTACTTGCTCAGTTCTTTGCGAGGTTCTGAAATTTCTTCTTCGATGTTATCGATGATCTCAAGACGGGCTTTCTTAGCCTGTACAAGTGCTTCTTCAAGAATCTCTTTCGTAATTCCTTCGATCTTGATATCCATCTGCAGAGCGGTGATCCCTTGTCTTGTACCGGCAACTTTAAAGTCCATATCGCCAAGGTGATCTTCCAGTCCCTGGATATCAGTTAGTACTGTATAGTTTTCTCCATCCATAACTAGGCCCATGGCAATACCGCCGACTGGTGCTTTAATAGGCACACCGGCATCCATCAGCGCGAGTGTTCCGGCAGAAATACTTGCCTGAGAAGAGGATCCGTTTGATTCAAGTACTTCCGCTACTAAACGAATGGTGTACGGGAAGTCTTCCTCATTAGGGATGATATAAGACAGTGCACGTTCACCCAAAGCCCCGTGACCGATCTCACGTCGACCTGGTCCTCTGACAGGCCCCGTCTCTCCAACAGAATATGGAGGGAAATTATAGTGGTGAATGAATCGCTTGCTGTCTTCACTGCTCAATCCGTCAATGATCTGATGTTCGTTCAATGGTCCAAGCGTAGCAACTGACAACGCCTGAGTCTGACCACGAGTAAACAGGCCTGACCCATGAACGCGAGGCAGAATGCCTGCTTCGGATTCAAGTGGACGAATCTCGTCTACTTTACGGCCGTCAGGTCTGGTATTCTCTTCTGTAATCAGACGACGGACTTCGTCTTTTTCCATGCCGTCGACGATTGTCTTGACATCTTTTACAATAGAATCAAGATCTGGCGAATCACGGTACTCTTCTTCGTAGACTTCGATGATCTGGTCTTTCAAAGCACCAGTCTTCTCAGCACGTTCCTGTTTATCGAAAGTCTGGATCGCTTCTTTCATCTGATCGTTATACTTGCTGATGATTTCCTGTTTGATTGCTTCATCAGGAAGGATTAGAGTGACATCCATTTTTTCCTGTCCGACTGCAGCAACGATTTCTTCCTGGAAAGCAACGAGCTCTTTGATTGCTTCGTGTCCGAACAGAAGGGCTTCAAGCATATCTTCTTCAGCAACTTGATCCGCTCCACTTTCTACCATGTTGATAGCATCTTTGGTACCGGCTACGATCAGTTCGATATCTGATTTTTCAGTTTCCTCTTCAGTCGGGTTGATGATGAATTTGCCGTCTACTCGTCCGACAGTGACTCCAGCGATTGGTCCGTTGAATGGAATATCAGAAATGCATAGAGCAAGGGATGATCCGAACATGGCTGACATTTCCGGAGAATTATCAGGATTTACGGACATAACTGTATTGAAGATTTGAACATCGTTTCTAAATCCGTCAGCAAACATTGGACGAAGGGGACGGTCGATCAGACGCGCTGTTAATGTTGCATTCTCTGAAGGACGGCCCTCACGTTTGATGAAGCCTCCTGGAATCTTACCTACTGAGTACATTTTTTCTTCATATACAACCATAAGCGGGAAGAACGGCATACTACTTGGCTTCTTGCTGCCGACAGCAGTGGATAGAACAACAGTATCTTCGTAACGGACAAGAACTGCCCCGTTAGCCTGCTTTGCCATTTGTCCGATTTCTGCGGTCAGTTCTCTGCCGCCGATAGTTGTCTTGAACACTTGTTTGTTTGACATGATATTCTCCTTTGTTCAGGCAGCCTAACCTACTAGACAAAGGTCAGCAGATCAGATTCATTTTCATCTGCTCACATTTGCATAGTAGACAATTAAGCCCCTGAGTGTTTGTTATAGTAAATAAAGCGAGATTCCTAAGAATCCCGCTTCAACTAGTAAGATTAATTTGTCTGTAGTCCCGCTCATTCTTTATGCGTAAGCATGAAGATCAGCGTGATGTGACAGGACAAAATTAACGACGTAAACCAAGTCTCTTGATCAATTCACGGTAACGGGTAATGTCTTTGTTACGTAGATAAGCAAGAAGGTTACGACGGTGACCAATTTTTTTCATTAGTCCGCGCATTGAATGAAAATCTTTCTTGTGTGTCTTTGCGTGTTCATTCAACTCGTTGATTTCAGCAGTCAATACTGCGATCTGTACTTCCGGAGAACCAGTATCTCCTTCGTGACGAGCGTAATCAGTAATGATCTGTTGTTTCTGTTCTTTTGAAACTGCCATGTTTTCCACCTCTTTCCTGTTTATGACTCCATTTACTGAGTAAGCGCTGGTGAAACGACAAACCAAGTAAAGGTCAGCGTGCAGACTCTGTCAACACTATACAAATACTACAGGATTTACAGGTGAAAATCAAGTATCAAAGCCAACTTTCCGGACTCTTTTTCCAGTTTTCAAGACGTGACATCTCTTCCTCATCCACAAGCCCGTTCCTTAATGCAGCCTCGATCAGAGAAGAATAAT
>NZ_BAAGIQ010000002.1:0-101231 GCF_054658175.1 Alkalibacterium sp. s-m-28 | reverse complement strand
GAACCGGTTTACAGTGTAAACACTAATTTCTTCAGGTGCTTTTGAAGAAAGGATAGCCTGGTTTCCAGATTTTGAGGTGAAGACTAGAGTAAACAAGAACTGAAAGAGTACCACAGGACTAACACCGCGAGTTTTTTTTACATTCGCTCGGTTCAAGAGTGTTCCAATTTTGAATTCTTTAAAAAAGTGGGAAACGGTCGATTCAACCTCGTGATTTTCTGATTTTTCTGGTAAAATATTAGTCATAAGACATCTCTCCTTTGAATGTTGTTATGGTGACTACATTTTACCAAAGAGAGGTGTCTTTTTGTGTGTTTTTTGATAATTATTTATAAGAAGTTTCAATAACCGCAAGGGTTAAACCTGGATATTCAACTGCAAAACTTGAGTTATCAACTAATGGTTGGAATCTCACTTGATTATTACTTTTGTCTAAGACTCTTACATACATTGATATACACATATTTTCTCAATTATAAGCTTTCTTAATGATGTCAGCTCTATTAATTTAGCTCCTGAATGATTCTTTGTATATTCACCATGTCAAATGAAGAAAGAATTTCTGAAAGTATATATATCCTGGCATCATCATAATTCGCCTGGTCTTTCGGTTCTTCATTGGTCAGTATGAGATCATAGATTTTTGTAGGGTCATAGTGCTCTACCCGGACCCCTTTGATCGGCTTTAATTTCAGTATGAGCAACTCTCCAAGAGTCTCTTTATACAAGCCGTCCATTTTCAGATCAATTCCCACCTGTATGACACTGGCCATTTTAAAGGTGATGAGAACAAGAAGACTGATGTATTTCAGCAGCTCCATCTTCAAAAGACTGTTATTCTCGCCCATCTTATCTGCGAGGGTTTTGGTACTGGTTTTCAAAAGTTTGCGTGCGAACGATACAACATTCGTTCCTACGATTTGCTTTTCCTTCGATATAATTCCTTCATATTCGTAGATTTCAATATCACCCTGGAAAAAGTATAGCCGGGTATGGATATGAGTGAGATGGTAGGACATGTCCCGTTCAAGCATATAAGGTAATCTGCGGTACTTAAAATGATTGATGATCGTTTCCGCTATCAGTGTGTCCATTGAAGCGATAGGTGCATGGCGGTCCCGAAGCAATCTGTATTCGTGGAAATCCGGTTCTGTGAGAACAGGAAATGCCAGTAGAAAAGCATAATGAATCATGGACTCAACTTCATCTACTTCAATAGAATACCGGCTGAAATAGCGTAGAACAAAGACTTGGATTTTATGAAAAAAGGGATCTTTTCTGTACGCCTTCATCTGTGTTCTCAGACGTTTGGCCTGCTTGTCTATGATTGATACACGTGCATTGCTGATAATCAGCCAAATTGTCAGACGCTCTCTGTTTTCAGGAGTAATCGTTACATTCAGGAACTTTTCCATTGCGTCGATCATCTGCCTCAGCCGGTCATTAGGATGTTCAGTAAGAAAAGTTGCTTTGTCTTCTATATAGCAATAGAACTGAAAATAGAAATACCGGATTTGAAGCTCTTCACCCTGCATCTGTCCGTTACGTATTTTAATGCCGAACTCTTTAAGATGGCTGTTCAGTTCTTTAATTTTTCGGAATAATGAACTCTCGCTGATTGCCAGTTTCTGCGTCAGCTGTGTAATCGAGAACTCCTGATGCTTGAAAAGAAAAGTGATGATTTGAAGCTTGATAGACTGATCGAGATAGAGTCGGTAAATCTGCTGGAGCGACAGATCATCACTCATGCTGAGCACAATCGTCTGTCCGTCATACTGAAGCTGGACCTTCTGATCAAAACCTTCAATTCTAACAGCAATGGATGACAAGTCGTTTTCAAGAGACGCCTTCGATACCCCCAAATGATTCAGCATCTTTCCATAAGACAACGTCCCGCCATTCAGCACGAGCTGATTGAAGATGGTGATTTCTCTTACTTCATTTTTCTCGAGAAAGTGTTCAATTTTCATCTTCGTCCGCCCCCTCATCCATCCAGGCTATCAGATTTGTGGTGGCAGTCACCTGAGAATAAGCTGGATTAAAGAAGTAATCGGTCTGCTGCAGATCCTCTAGGGTCTGCTTGGACTGAATAGCCAACGCCAGCACATTTATTTTTTCAAGTATATTGGCATCTGATATCATTTGAGCGCCCAGCAGCTCATGTGTTTTGGCATCATAGACCCATTTCAGAGTCACGGTATCAGAATCCGCCAGGCTGGTCAGACGTACCTCCTGTCTGTGAGACTCAACAGTCCGGTCAGTAAACAGACTCTCGGTTTCGGTCATACCTGTGCTGGCTATATACTTGCCGAAGACACGGGTACCAATCGTACGTAGCGAACCTTTAAAAGTTTGGGATGGCTCAATCAGATTGGCTGCTGCCACAATACCTGTCCGAACAGCATTATTGATCAATGGAACATAGACCCTGTCTTCTCCCGGTCCTGACAATTGAATGCAATCCCCCACGGCAAATACATCTTCGGCTGATGTTCTTAAATAGCGGTCGACAGCAATTGTCTGATCGGTATGCTGCTTGATGGTTTCATCCAGAAAAGGCAGATGCGGTCTGACATTCACTCCCATGATAACAGCATCACTGGTGACAGATCCTTCGCCAAGGTAGACAGTCACTTTCTGGTCTGATTCCATCTCTATGGAAGAGACCGTTTGTCTCATTCTCAGATCAACGCCCTTTTCAGTCATATTCTTCTCGATCGGCTTAATCATATCCTCGTCCAGATACTTGAATAGAACATAATCCATACTTTCTACCAGAGTCACTTGTTTCTCCATTGCGGTCAGTAGATCTGCAGCCTCTACCCCAACTTGCCCTCCACCGATAATCGTAATATGCTCACTTTCCTCAACTTTAATCAAAGCCGCCTGAGCCTCATCGTACCGCTTGTATTTTAGTACACTCTCCTGGGCACTGCCGATAATTTTCTCAGACAACTGTCTCGATCCCGCCGCTATAATCAGTTTGTCATAAGACAGCTGGTCTGATAAATCGTGCTGGTCATAAGTGATTATTTTTTGAGTCGTGTTTACCTTCTGTACAGTAGCATTTAGATGATACACGATTCCATGCTTATCCAGCTGGCCTTCTGTAACGAACCGGGCCTCATCCAAGTCAGTAATTTTCTTATCCCAATATAAATGAAGGCCGCTTGGTATGTATCCCAGGGTATCCTGCTTTTCAAGCAACAAAATTTCTGCATCCGGATGAATGTGACGTACTTCAAAAGCAGCAGCTACCCCAGCAAAAGATGCGCCTATAATGACTACTCTCATTTTTGTCCTCCTCATCAGTCATTTTTGAATCAGTATAACATAAAGAAATGAATTTAAGATGCGCCTCCTAACTTTATGCTTCATGCTTACTTAAGTATATATTTTGAGACTTTCTGTAATTCGTACTGGATTAAGGCTTTATCTGAAAGCGTTTGACCACAAATTGTGGTACACTATTTCTACAATCATTCATTTCTTTCATTACAGTTGAGCTGGAGGAATACTTATGCATAAAATTGTCAAAGCCAGAGACATACATATTGAAAACATTACTCAACTCGCTTTACTGCTATGGCCCAGCGAAGATTACGACGAACTTCAGCGGGAAATGACGAGGTATCAGGAGGATAGTACGGCTGAGCTGTTTGTCTGTGAAACTGATGACCAGGTTGTAGGCTTTGCACATGTCCAGCTGAGATTCGACTACGTAGAAGGGACGAGAACCACTCCAGTAGGTTATCTTGAAGGCATATATGTCAAGGAGGCTTACAGAAAAAGAGGCATTGCCAGAAAGCTGGTTGAGGTCTGCGAAGACTGGTCCCGTTTTATGAACGCAACCGAATTTGCCAGTGACGTGGAGCTCCACAACACTACCAGTGCAGCCTTCCATGAGAAAATCGGCTTCAAGGAAGCCCACCGGATCATCTGCTACACTAAGACTATTTAAAGTGAATATGCATCTGAAAATGGCGGAATATCCGTCATTTTTTTCGTTTAAATCCCCTAATTTATAACTGTTTTTTGAGTACTGACTGGTACTTTTTCTATGGTTTAGATTTATAATAAAGGTGAAAAATAAGGTCGTGCTCTCATGTGCCTACTGTTCGCTTATAACACTTAAACGTCTTTGGTGCATGAGGAAAGACGTGAGTGAAATGAGCACAAAAAGCATGCGATCACTAATCGTAAAAGTCGCTTGTCTGTTTTTAGGGGTAATCATCAGTTTGACCTTTGCTGTTCCAGTATCAGCCGCTCCAGCACAGACAGTGACCAGAGGATCCACCACAGAGAAAGTCGTTGCGCTGACTTTTGATGACGGGTCTGATGGGACAAGTATCAATCGGATTTTACAGACTCTACCTCATTCGTGTGGGGCAAGTCCTGACAATCAGATAACTTCAGTTTATTTTTCCAGAAGCAGACTAGTTGCACGCATTTTAACAATAAAAAGGAAACGACCTTCTACAAGACAATGTCGCAGAAGGTTCGTTTCCTTTTTTATCTTCTTATCCCTTCCAGGAAGGTTCAGTTTATCGTTACTCAACTATTATGTGTTACAAATGACATAACTGTTCCAAGATGATCCAGAAGGTTAGTATTTACTCGTTTATCCGCATAAGATGGCAGTTTATCCAGATGTTCCCTCGCCAGATCATACCATCGCTTGGCTTCAGTCCGGTCATTGTCTACAAAATAAGCAATCACACAGTTTACACGACAGACATCTGCCTGTTTCATTTTCAAGTGACTCTTCAGAAGCTTATCAGAAAGAATTCGCTCAATAAGCTCCGGCGTACCTGAATCTTCAATCAGCAGACAGTACACATACTCTCGCAGGATCTCGATGCGGTAAGCCGGAATGATTTCACTTCTCTGGTCATACAAATCACTCAGGCTACTTTCAGCTTGCTTGAAATTTTTCTGCTCAAGGCTGGCATTGATTTCAATCAGCTTATTATAGATATTGAACTGCTCCGTTACCGGTTCATTAGGATTGAACGTCATCTGATCTTCGGCTGCCTCAGAGTATGTCTTGTTATGACGGACAAAATCTCCATTCCATTTCAGCTGCTGAAAGAACTGATCCTGAGCCACTGAACTCCTGCCTAGTTTCCTCAGTATTTTTCCATCATTGAAGCTTAATGGAATGCCGTTCATAGCTGCAGACATCACACCGATGACAATAAAAATCATAATATACTCAGACGGGTATATTAAATAAAAAGTACCCGCAATCAGCGCGGTTATTCCATTTGCCAATACCCCGCCAAGCAAGTAGAAACGGTAAGGCCGTCTGTCATTATTCTCAGGCGGATGCATCAGACACTGACCCATCGTGCCGCTCATCGTAAATAAAATGGTCTTGAACTGACTGTCTTCCTTTATCAGCCCAAATCGACCGATTCTAAAAAGCATGAATGTGTACCCCGATAGTTTCCCGGCAAGCAGGTGACCCAATTCATGGATAATGACGTGCCCATAGACCAGCCCTCCGGCAATTACCATTACAATTCCGATACGTATAAGCAGACGTCCCACATCGAGATTTCCTTCAGCAGTCAAAGGCGTGCTTTCCATCCCAATCCGGTATCCGATAAAACCCACTCCACCTAGCACGATAATGTATACCAGTATGGCTTCCAGTTGCTTCAATCCTTGTTTTATTTGTGTCTTCATTAAATACTCCTTTTTAAATTTCTTCAAAATTTAGCTAAAAATTATGAATAGTCTTCTAATCTTATAACTGTTGAGTTACTGTTCATTTTCTTTTAAACTTAAAGGGTCTGTATCGAATGATTATAGTAAAAGGAATGGAAAATATGAGCAGATTTCAGGATATATTTCTAGATATCGAATCCGATATATTAAACCAGCAGTACAAACCTGGTGAACTTCTACCGAGCGAAAACCAGTTGTCAATAAAGTACAATGTTTCGCGTGAAACAATTAGAAAAGCCCTTAGCCTCTTGCTTGAAAGTGGTTACATACAGAAGAAACAAGGTAAGGGATCGATCGTGCTCGATGTCAAACGCTTCGATTTTCCGATATCCGGCCTGACCAGTTACAAAGAACTTCAGGATGCTCAGAACATGTCCAGCGAAACGATTCTCGTTGAAAACAAGAAGATGACTATTCCGGAGCACATTGCAAATTTTCTGAAGGTTTCTCATGACACTGAAGTGCATTGTGTCATACGTGCCAGAAAAGTCGATGGAGAAGTCGTCATTCTAGATAAGGATTACTTGTTCACATCAATCATCGAATCGATTCCGGATGATGAAGCTCGTCATTCACTTTATCACTACATTGAAAACAAATTAGGTCTTGTCATCGGTTTTGCTCGAAAAGAATTCATCGCTGAGCCGGCCACCCAGGAAGACCGTGAACTGATGACGCTTCATAATGATACGCATGTTGTCGTTACCCGTAGTGAAGTCCATCTGGAAGACGCTACATTGTTCCAGTATACTGAATCACGTCACCGACTGGACCGCTTCAGATTCGTCGAGTTTGCCAGAAGACGCGGGCCTGTTTCTTACGACTGATTAGTCTATTTAGAGCAACTATACTACATTTTATCCTTCAAATATAGTCCATATTCAACAGGTCACAAGCCTTACAGTTTGCCTGATAATAAAAAATGCGGAAGTCTTCTTTGATGAATAGAAGGCTTCCGCTTTTTTCAGTTAAAGGAATTACTTTTATTTAAGAAGAAAAGCAGCCGTTTCGTATGGCCCCAGTTTAAACTCTTTTTCCAGCTTTCTCTCACTGCCGTTTCCTATCAGGTACGACGCATCCATATTCAGCAGCTCATCCGGGATAGTGATCGTGTCGTCTTCTCCGTAAAAGTGGTTCAGCACCAGCAGCTTCTCGCCTTCGTATTCACGAACGTAAGCAAATATACTGGGGTGTTCCAGCTCCAACACGTCATAAGACCCTTCCTGAATGATCGGAATGTCCTTACGCAGACGGATTAACGTTTTGTAGTAGTCACGGATCGCCTGGCTGACATCAGTGTTTTCTGTATTGATATTTTTATAATTGTCAGCCACCTTCAGCCATGGTTCAGCGTCCGAAAAACCGGCGTTTTTTGAATCGTCCCACTGCATCGGTGTACGGGAATTGTCACGTGATTTCTCTTTGATGATGGCCATGGCTTCATCATGAGAAATCCCGTCTTCCCGCATCTTCTTGTATGCATTATGCGTTTCGATATCGACATACTCGTCCAAGTCCTCGTAGTTAGGATTGGTCATGCCGATCTCTTCACCCTGATAGATATACGGTGTCCCTCGAAGCAGATGAATAGTCTGTGCCAGCATCGTACTGGTTTCAACTGGATAATTCTCTACATCCCCAAAACGACTGTTGGCACGCGGCTGGTCGTGGTTGTTCCAAAACAGTGCATTCCAGCCTCCTCCTTCAACCATGCCTTCCTGCCATTCATGCAGGATCTTTTTCAGTTCAATAAAGTCAAAAGGCATTATTGACCATTTCTCACCGTCTTTATAATCGACTTTCAGATGGTGGAAACTGAAGATCATGGACAATTCATTACGCTCAGGATTTGAATATTTCACACCGTTTTCTACAGTGGTCGAACTCATTTCTCCAACAGTCACGATATCCTCATACCTGCCGAATGTTTCCTTGTTCAACTCCTGTATATAGTCATGGACGATCGGTGTATCTGTGTAATGGGACTTACCGACGCCGTCTTCAGCATCTTCAAGAATTTCATCTTTTCCAATTACATTAATGACATCGAAGCGGAGGCCTTTGACCCCTTTTTCCAGCCAGAAGTTGACGACTTTATATAATTCTTCTCTGACTTCAGGGTTACGCCAGTTCAGGTCAGCTTGGGTCACATCATACAGGTGAAGGTAGTACTTGTCTGTATCACCAAATTTGGACCAGGCTTTCCCTCCAAACTTGGACTCCCAGTTCGTCGGCAAGCTGCCGTCTTCCTGCAGTTCTCTTAAAATATAATAATCCTGATATTTCTTGTCTCCAGCTAACGCTTTCTGGAACCACTCATGCTCAGTTGACGTATGGTTCAATACCATATCGAGCATCAAGTCGATGCCGTACGAATTAGCTTCCGAAATCAATCCATCGAAGTCATCCCACGTCCCGAATATTGGGTCTATGGAAGTATAATCGGCCACGTCGTATCCATTGTCGTTTTGAGGAGATTTATAGAACGGGTTCAGCCAGAGCATGTCTATGCCCAGATCCGCTAGATAAGGCAGTTTCTCCTTTATTCCGTTCAGGTCTCCTATGCCGTTGCTGCTGGTATCTTTAAATGATTTAGGATACGCCTGGTAAATGACTTTATCATGAAATGTACTCATATCTTTCGTCCTTTCCAATTTTATTCTTAACATAGGAAAAAGGGCATTCCGTCAGATGTTCTTTTTCCAGTTTTATCGACCAGAATCAAAGAATATCAGGAAACACCCTTCCTCCATAGAGTAATGACACTTTAAGTTTATTCAATTATGTGAAGCGAAACAATCGATACGCCTCTTAGTTACCCAGTTTTGGAATTGGCAGATGATCATTTTCCCATTTAGTCAGGATATTGTTTTTCTCAAAAACAACAACTAGTACAATAGGAACTACGATAGCAATTGCCATAGCGATCAAGAAACCAATCCAATACTCAGGAATGATTGATAGGATTCCTGGAAGACCCCCAACACCAATGTTGAAAGATGCCACATTTAAGGCTACGGAAGTCATTCCCGCAAAAGCGGATCCGATCATGCCTGCAACGAATGGATACACGTATTTGATGTTGATACCGAACAGAGCCGGTTCTGTTACACCAAGATAAGCCGATATCATTGCTGGGATAGAGATCTGCTGTTCTTTCTCATTCCCACGGTGCAGCCAGATGATACCTAATACAGCTGAACCTTGAGCAATATTTGATAGAGCAATCATTGGCCATAGAATGGTCTGATCGAAATCTGCAACCAACTGAAGATCGATCGCATTAGTCATGTGGTGCAGTCCAGTAATTACGAGCGGTGCATACAATCCACCAAAGATAAATCCGAAGACCCAGTTGAATGTACCTGTCAGTCCCCATTGAACGACCTGAGATAGCCAGATGCCCAACTGCCATCCAATCGGTCCGACAACTGCATGAGCGACAAATACTGTTGGTATTAAAGCGAATAATGGAACAAAAATCATTGAGATGGCTTCAGGTATGAACTTTCTCAGCCATTTTTCAAGATAGGCGAGCAGGAACCCTGCCATCATGGCCGGAATAACTTGAGCCTGATACCCGATCATATCCAGCTGGAAGAATCCAAAGTCCCACTGGTTTACATCCCCTGCTAAAATATCCTGTACACCGAAAGCATTAAGCAGCTGTGGTGACACTAATGTGATACCTAAAACAATACCCAGAATCTGAGTCGTCCCCATCTTACGCGTCACACTCCATGTGATACCGACAGGCAGGAAGTGGAATATCGCTTCTCCCGGCAGCCATAGAAAGGCATTGACTCCGCTCCAGAACTGCGATGTTTCGACAATTGTCTGGCCACCAAGGGCACCGAATTCTACTGCTTCCAATACGTTTCTGAAACCTAAGATCAAACCACCGATAATAATTGCTGGAATTAATGGGGTGAAAATTTCTGCCAGTGCCGCCATCAGACGCTGCAGGCTGTTCATGTTCTGTTTCCCTGCACTTTTCACGTCATCTTTAGACACACCCTCAAGTCCCGAAATTGCTGAGAACTCGTTGTAAAAATCTGCTACTCTGTTCCCGATGATAACCTGGAACTGACCTGCCTGGGTGAATGTTCCTTTA
Organism: Alkalibacterium sp. s-m-28; assembly: GCF_054658175.1. NCBI lineage: Bacteria > Bacillati > Bacillota > Bacilli > Lactobacillales > Carnobacteriaceae > Alkalibacterium > Alkalibacterium sp. s-m-28. Next base: position 91,384 of record NZ_BAAGIQ010000002.1, on the reverse strand, counting down.
ACAGACGGGATATCTTCAATTCTATCCTTATCCGCTTCTGAGGGATCATCCAGTACAAATCGCATACGTGTAGCACAGTGCGTGACGGCATTGACGTTTTCTTTACCGCCTATTGCATCCAGCAACTCCTGTGCATCTTGTTTGAAATCTGCCACTTTTATTTCCTCCTTTATCTTAACTTGTATATACAAGTTGTTTGCATTTTTACTATACTTTACTGAATCAAAAAATGCAAGCGTTTCATTTTACTTTTTTTATTTTTTCATATCCTCTCCTTTCTCTAATTTCAGCTCACTCAATCCTTATAGTTATTTTACCACTGAACCATTCTCCTCTAATAATAAAAGCCCTTACCCGTTTTCAATACTTAATAAAAAAACAGACCCATCATTTGGCCTGTTTCTCTACGTTCAAACATTCAATTTTCAGTTCTGCCACAACCGTCTCATATCTCCTATCAGATAAAGAGAGCCGAATACAATCACTTTGCGGTTGAGGTAGGACTGACTTTTCAACTCAACAATCAGCTCGTCTACAGATTTAAAAGCTTGAGCATCCTGTCCCTTATCTTTCAGCCATTCAGCTGTAGTTTCTGCATCAAATCCTCTATAAGGGTCCGGAGAAACGGTCAGGACTTTTTCTGCATAGGGCAGCATCTGTTCAATCATTTCCTTGTATGCCTTGTCTTTCATCATACCTACCACAAAAATTAGTTGTTCATCCGGAAAAAGGTAACCGATGTTTTCTCTTAATGCAGCTACTCCCTCTGGATTATGAGCACCGTCGATCAGGATAGTCGGGTGTTCGCTGATTTTTTCCATGCGTCCGGGCCAGGCAGCCAGCTCCAGCCCTCTTCTAATATGCTCAGAGGTAATAGCAAAACCTCTCTGTTCAAGTACCTGCGCGGCTTCGACAACCAATACTGCATTTGTGATCTGGTGTCTCCCTAATAAATGGATTACAAGCCCATCCATCTCTTTATACGAGAACGAACTGTAAATGTCGGTCATACTGACAGAGGATATATGATTTGGAGTGACTCTGATCATATCAGCCTGCACATCCTCTGCTTTCCTGCTGATGACTGCATCCACTTCTTCAGACATTTCCGGGAAGACGACCAAACCGTTCGATTTAATGATTCCGGCTTTTTCTGCTGCAATCTGTTCGATCGTGTCTCCAAGAACTTTCATATGATCATACCCGATCGATGTGATAATAGAAGCTTCTGATGAGCTGACCACATTCGTTGCATCCAGTCTTCCTCCGATTCCGGTTTCCAGAATGACCAGCTCACACCCACAGACTGAAAAATGCAGCAGAGCTACCGCCGACAGAATTTCAAACGAATAAAGACGTTCTCCCGTTTCTTCCTCCACTTGTTCAACAAAAGGAGCTACTTTTTCGGTGGCTTCAATAAATACGTCGTCAGTGATCATCTGCCCTGAAATTTTAATGCGTTCATTGATAGATTCCAGATGCGGAGAGGTATAGACGCCTGACTTGATCCCCGCTTGACTGAGTATCGATGACAAAAAGGCGCTGACTGAACCTTTTCCGTTTGTGCCGGCGATATGAACGACCCGCAGGCTGTCCTGTGGATTACCCAATTTACTCATCAACAGACGCATTCTATTAAGATTTTCTTTCTGACCTGTTCCCCTATTCGTATTGACCAGCTCGATCACTTCAGTCATATTCATTCTTATTGTCCTCCTGTTTATTAATTCTGTCTTTTTATTGAGAGCGTAAGTTTGCCAGTTGCAATTCTGGCAACAATCCCCTATACTTACAGTAAGATTTCAACCCAACCTCATGCTTATCACTCAACTCTCACCGTTTATAAGCACTCTCACGTGCTGGTCTCACAACCATTTCTGACCCGACTAAACTTGCCTTCACCATTTTATTCTTTTCACCCATCAATTTCAATCTAACCAATACAGTCTTTTCTTAACCCATGGTTTACTTCATATGTATCTCTTATTTCATGTCTGATTTCCCACTACTTTTCTTTACCCTCTTTCTAAACTTGAACCTCCAGCAAGGATTTAATTATCTCAATTATTTAATCCCCACACCCACCAGACTCATTAACAGATTCCCGTATTCTATTTTACCTTGGCTGAAGTCAGAGACTCTTTTCCTTGCTCTAATGCCCTAACTTACGACATAGTGAAGAACGAGCCTGCGTTTGGGACCGCAGGCTCGTTTGTTTTGTCTATTAAATTTTAAACTGATTGTCCTTTGAAGGTTCGACCACTAAGTAACGGTGCGGCTCTTTCCCTTCAGAATGAGTCTGTACGCCTTTATGCTGGTTGAGGTAACGATGAATCTGTTTTCTCTCATGTGCCGGCATAGGCTCCAGAATAACTGGACGTTTGGTCTTCTTTACTTTTTCAGCTGTACGGTAAGCCAGTTGTTCGACAGTTTTCTGACGACGGTCACGATAATTCTCAGCATCTACTTTAGCAAACAGTTTATTGTCTGCTTCCTGATGAAGCTGAACTTGCGCAAGTGTCTGTAAGCTGTTGAGCACTTTTCCGTGTCGCCCGATGATCAGACCGGCATCTTCTGTGTCAATGATGTACTGAACGCGACGATCTGTTCTATTAATGGTAACAGACACATCATCAACACCCATCTTATCTGCGATACGTTTGATATAGTCAGCCACATTTTGAATAGCTGCCTCGTCTTTTTCATTCAGTTCGATGATTTTCTTTTCTTCCGGCTCAGGTTTTTTCATTGTGCCTTCTACTTTTTCTTCATCATCTGCACGTACAGGATGAGTCGTATCGGTTTCTTCAACACCTTCTTCGACCGGATCAGTCGACTCCTCTAGTGAACTGACCTTATCATCTGGTTCAGCTGCTTCTTTGATTTCTGGCTCGATCGTAGATGGCTCTTTCTCTCCAAGCAGGATTTCTTTAGAGACGAGATCTTCCACCGGATTCTTTGCATTTTTTCTTTTGACAACGACCACTGCATCTTTCTGTCCAATACCCAAGAAGCCTTTTTTTGATTCCTGTGAAATAGTAATATCCGCATTATCTCGCTTGATGCCTAATGCTTTAAGTCCTTTGTCAATCGCTTCTTCAGTGGTTGGCGCCTGTGCTGTGTATTTATCCTTCATAAACGCTATCCTCCATTCACAATCTCTGTTTCTCCTTTATTTTAACAAATTCGAAACAATAAGTCAGAAGATTTTTATTTTTTCACATTACGTCCGTACTTCTGAGCCCTCTTGATTGCCCGTTTTCTCTGACGTTCCGCTTCTCTTTCCTGAGCCTCTTTGTCAGCCCGCTCTTTTCTGATCTTGAACGGATTCTGGAAGAGAAGTGTCTGTACTACTGAAAATCCATTAGATACAGTAAAGTATAATGCTAGAGCACTTGAAAGACGGAAGGTAATGAAGACGATGAATAACGGCATAACGTATGTCATCACTTTGTTTCCTTCAGTCGCGCGTCCCATACTCATCAATACCGAATGTCCAAGGGTGAATACCCCTGCCAGTATAGGTAAGATGAAATACGGATCGGGTTGACCTAAGTTGACCCACAGGAAGTCGCCCGTAGCCAGGATAGGTGTACGGTTAACTGCCTGATAAAGGGCAATGAATACCGGCATCTGAATCAGCATCGGCAGACAGCCCATATATGGGTTTACTCCTGCTTCACTATAAAGGCGCTGCTGCTCTTCTTTCAGCTTTTCCTGTGTCTCAGCATCTCGAGCTGAATACTTTGACTTCAACTCTTCCATCTGAGGACTAATGTCATTCATCTGCTGCATATTTTTCTGCTGAAAATGCGTGAACGGGATCAGCATTGCACGAATGATGACTGTAACAATAATGATTCCTATTCCATAGTTTTCACCGAAGAGATTCGATACCCAGATAATCGCACGGGCGAAGTTATATATAATGACACCTTCCCAGATCCCCGTACTCTCTGCAGAAACTGGATCCGTTCCACAGGCAGATAAAAATACAACTAAAGCAAGCATACTGACTGCAAGGAGCAATCGCTTACGTTTTCTTAAAAAATTCAATCATGTTCCCTCTCTTCTTCTACTAATAACTAAAATCTTCTAATTACATCTATTTTGAAAGTCGAAGCATATCCGGTTCACTGCATAGTACTAAACAAATAAACCAGCTTTCTTCATAACATGCAGCAGACTTTTTTTCATCTCATTAAAAGACATCTGCTTTGTCGGCTGTCTTGCGATCACAACAAAGTCGACATCAGGTCTGATCAGGTCTTCATGATCCATTTCAATAAGCACGTGCCTGATTTTTCTTTTGATCTCATTTCTTTTGACCGCATTTCCAAGTTTCTTCCCTACGGAAAGCCCGACACGAAAATGAGACTGGTTTTCTTTGTTTAAAGAGTAAACAACAAACTGCCTGTTAGCCATGGATTCACCCTGATGAAAGACCTTTTGAAAATCTGCTTCCTTTTTTACTCGATAAGCTTTCTTCATTCCTGTCCCATCTTTCTAAGCTAAGCATTGATTAAATAGAAAAGCTTCACGTGCCGTTAAGCCTCGACAAGAAAATACCTTAGTATCTGTTTGAGGTTCAGCTCTTACAGATATACTTGAGATCGCCGGAGCGATAGCGAGTAGAGGAAATTTGCCCTGAATGAGCATCCTGCGCAATGGGTAAATTTATCTTTTTCTCGAGAGGCTGGCACGTTAAGCTAGACATCATTCGATTTGAAACAATTCGACATTAAATAAAAAAAGGCAACGTGCTCTCACTATAGCTATCAGTAAGAAGCTCCCGTCGCCTGTCGTCATTAAGCTGAAATTCTTTTTCTTCCCTTACGACGTCTGTTTTTTAATACTCTACGTCCGTTTTTTGTACTCATACGTTTACGGAATCCATGTACTTTTTGACGCTTACGTTTTTTGGGTTGATATGTTAGTCCTTGTGCCATTGAGAAACACCTCCTGAATCTTTCCTTTGTCCTCTGACTTATCAATAAGCATAAAGTTAGTGACTGCATTAATATCTAGACAGACTATGTTATTTTAGAAAACATCTGACCATTTGTCAAGTATTTCTGAGCAATTGCTGCTTTATATAAGATATAATAATCATTTTTTTCCACACATTTATGTCACACATTCAGATTTTTGCCAGCTAATTATACAGATTATTTGTCCACAGCCTCTTGATACCGTTCATCCACACAATAGTAACCCACATCACTTTCAACAGGTTTTCCACAGTTCCACAGTGTGTTTATAAGAGTCATGCACAGTCAGATACAACTTGTGTATAACTCTTATTTAAGCTGGTATATCAGTCTTGATTATGTAATAGTTATCCACATTTCCTGTAAAAAAGTATAGCTTTATTTTCAGTTATTCACAGTCGGATCAAGTCTGTGGATATCTTTTTGTACATCCTGGGGAAAGATTATCAACAAATAAAACCTATTGTGGAAAACTTAAATCATACATGATAAACTGTAAAAAGCATCTTATCGGCGAGGAGGAAAAAAATGGACGATTTACAGTCAACATGGAGTTATCTACAGGAAAAATTTAAAGAAACCTTGTCAAAAGTCAGTTACGACACTTGGATACATAGTGCTAACCTCGTCCGGATAACGAATAATTCAGTCACGATCGAAGTGCCTTCTACATTACATAAAGAGTATTGGAAGAATAATCTCTCGACTAGAGTCGTTGAATATCTTTATGAATTTCTGGGACGTGAAATCTCTCCTTTATTTGTCACAGCAGAGGAGCAGGCAGCCCATGAGGAACAGGAAGACACACAGACTGTTCAGGCTTTCGAAACTCAACCCGTTTCAAGTACATTGAACAGTAAATATACCTTTGATACGTTTGTCATCGGAAAAGGCAATCAGATGGCCCATGCTGCTGCCTTAGTCGTTGCTGAAGAACCTGGTACGATCTATAATCCGCTGTTCTTTTACGGAGGCGTTGGATTAGGAAAAACACACCTGATGCATGCGATCGGCCACCAGTACCTTCAGATCAACCCTAATGCAAAGATCAAATATGTATCGAGTGAAAATTTTGCGAATGATTTCATCAATTCGATCCAGAACAGAACTCAGGAAAAATTCCGTCAGCAGTACCGTAATGTGGACTTATTATTAGTAGACGATATTCAATTCTTTGCTGACAAGGAAGGGACTCAAGAAGAGTTCTTCCATACATTCAATGCCTTGTATGACGACCGGAAACAGATCGTACTGACAAGTGACCGGCTGCCAAACGAAATTCCTAAACTCCAGGAACGTCTGGTATCACGCTTCGCATGGGGATTATCTGTAGACATTACCCCACCAGATCTGGAAACCCGTATCGCGATTTTACGTAAGAAAGCCAACGCAGAAGGTCTGGAAATACCAAACGACACTTTAAGCTATATTGCCGGACAGATTGATTCGAATATCAGGGAACTTGAAGGTGCCCTTGTCCGCGTACAGGCTTATTCAGCAATCCAGCGCAATGACATCACGACCAGTCTGGCTGCCGATGCACTGAAAAGCATGGTCAAGAATGATTCCAAGCAGAATGTGTCGATTGCTTCCATTCAGCAGAAAGTCTGCAAGTACTATCAGATTTCTCTCGCTGACTTGAAAGGGAAGAAACGGGTCAGACAGATTGTTTTACCCAGACAGATCGCTATGTATCTCTCACGAGAACTGACCAGCACGTCACTTCCTAAAATTGGAAAAGAATTCGGCGGCAAAGATCATACTACGGTCATTCATGCTCATGAAAAGATTAAGAAAGCTCTTAATGAAGAAAACGACAGCGAATTGAGAGACCAGATCGAAGAAATCAAGAAAAGTCTCTAATCGCTCTTGTGGATAAAGTCTCAAGTCATGCACATCTTTATTCACAACTTATCCACAAGTGGAAAACCTTCTGTTCCAGATGAAATTTACGTTTTCCACAGTATACACAGGCCCTACTACTATTACTAAGAATTTATTTACTATATAATTATAAACGGGTACTCAATTTATTATTGGAGGATGCATATGAAATTTACAGTTAATCGATCAGCGTTTTTAAAAAAATTAAAAGATGTTCAACTCGCTGTATCATCTAGATCAACTATTCCCATTCTTACAGGAATTAAACTTATTGCTTCAGAAGAAGGGATTCAACTGACAGGCAGCAACTCTGATATTTCTATTGAAACGTTCGTCAGAAAATCAGATGAACAGTCTGGTCTGACTATAGAAGAAGAAGGTCAGATCGTGCTTCAGCCTGCACGTTTCTTCAGTGATATCGTCAATAAACTGCCAGATGAAACCTTTACTGTTGAAGTGAAAGACAGAGTTCAGACAGCTATCACGTCTGCATCATCTTCTTTTATCATTAACGGACTGGATGCTGCTAACTATCCGCATCTCCCGGAAATCGATACGACCCAGTCATTTACACTTCCGGTCAACTTACTTAAAAAAATCATTAAACAGACAGTTATTGCCGTATCAACTCACGAAAGTCGTCCGATCCTGACAGGTATTCACCTGACAATCAGTGACGGCAAGCTTAAAGCTGTTGCTACAGACAGTCACCGATTAAGTCAGCGTGTCATTCCTGTTGAAGGAACTGAAAGCCTGTCTTACAATCTGGTCATTCCTGGTAAGAGCCTTCAGGAACTGACTCGACTGCTCGACGACAGCCTGGATGAAATAGAAGTAGCGATCGCTGAGAACCAGATCCTCTTCAAGACCGAAGATACTTTGTTCTACTCAAGACTGCTTGAAGGAAATTATCCGGACACGGACCGTCTGATTCCTGATAGTTCAGCTACAGAAGTGACTTTGGAAGCACAGATTCTTCTTGGAGCAGTGGAAAGAGCCTCTCTTCTTTCCCACGAAGGTAAAAATAACGTCGTTAAACTCTCTGTGAAAGATGATACTGTAGAAATCACCGGTAATTCTCCAGAAGTCGGGCGAGTAAACGAACAGGTCACCACTCAGTCAATTTCCGGTGAAGAAATGGAGATTTCTTTCAATCCGGACTATCTGAAAGCTGCTTTGACAACTTTTGGGCCTGTGGATATCACACTTAAGCTGATTTCTACCTTGCGTCCATTTGTTCTGGTTCCAAGTGAAGACAAGAATGAATTCATTCAGCTGATCACACCGATCCGTACATCCACATAAAATGAATATAAAGTGAATAAAGCTGAAAAGACCCAATGCTGTCGGGTCTTTTTTTGTTATATAACAGGCAAATTTGCTCTTATGCGGATCGTTCTAGAAGAGAAGGAGTGACGATTGAAGTAAAATGCCAGTTATTTGGCTTCAAGTGTCCACTCGCCATGATTAGTCATCTGAGTGGGCAGAAGTTGGCAGATCTATGCCCACCCGGAGCAGTAGATTCGGATGAGTGGACAATAATTCAATAATCTCTGTCTACCCAAATGAATTGATCGGTTGAGTGGTCAATAATGTCTCACTTAATGACTACTCAACTTTAAAGTGGCTCTCGAGCTGGATAAAGTACCAGCTAGTCGGTCAAATAAAGGAATTTTCCGCAATTTTGACTCTTATTTTAAAATTGAACGATCTATTGCTGGCTCTCAGATACATATTCCCCTTAAATAAGCCAAAAATTTAAATATAAAGACTCTAAGCGAATTTGAATAAAAAAGAAGGATTTGTCATTTTACCCTTAAAATCGATGAGAACGGATTTTTTCCCATAAAAATTTGTTTCACACTCCAAAATAAGGTATAATATAAGAAGAGAAATTATGCAGAACGTGGATGATCTGATCCGCGTCTTTGCTTTTTAAAGGAGCCAATTATAGTGCCGGAAATAATACAAATCAATCAATCAGTCATTACACTGGGACAATTTCTGAAGCATGCGACAATCATATCAAGCGGAGGAATGGCCAAGCCTTTCCTGATGGACTATACCGTCTGGGTCAATGATGAAGCGGATAACCGCCGCGGCCGCAAACTGCATCCTGGAGATGTCATCAAGGTGGAAGGCTTCGGGACCTATCTTTTAGAATCAGCTCAAAATGAGGATAACTGATGTATTTAAAGAAACTGACGTTGAAGGGTTACCGCAACTATTCTGATGCAGAGGTAACTTTTTCCAACCAGATCAACGTCTTTTTGGGCGAAAATGCTCAAGGAAAAACGAATATCATGGAAAGTATTTATGTGCTGGCTATGACGAGGAGCCACCGGACATCCAACGATAAAGAGCTGATCGGATGGGATCAGGATTTTGCCCGGGTAGCCGGAACGGTCGAGAAATCAAGCGGAGAGTATCCTCTTGAAATCATCCTCTCAAAAAAAGGGAAGAGGGCAAAGCTTAATCATCTTGAGCAGAAGAAACTCAGCCGCTATATCGGACATCTGAATGTAATTTTGTTTGCTCCGGAAGACCTGTCTCTCGTCAAAGGATCCCCTTCTGTGAGACGGAAGTTTCTGGATATGGAAATGGGTCAGATGAGTTCCATTTATCTGTATCACCTCGTTGAGTACCAGAAAGTCCTGAAACAGCGTAATGCTTACTTAAAACAGCATAGAAAAAGCGGAAAACTGGACCAGACCTATTTAAGTATCCTGAATGAACAGCTGGCGGCCGAAGGGGCTGAACTGCTTGCTCAGCGCTTTTCCTTCACGAGACGACTGGAGAACTGGGCACGCCCCATTCATTCAGATATCTCTCAGGGTAAAGAAACGCTGACGCTGGAGTATGCCTCTTCTTTTTCTGTGACATCAGAAACGGATAAAAAGCAGCTGATGAACGATCTGCTAAAGCAGTATAAAAAGCATGAGCAGAGAGAGAAGGAACAGGGTACGACGCTCTACGGTCCTCATCGGGACGACATCCGTTTCTTCGTCAATGAGAAGAATATTCAGACGTACGGGTCCCAGGGACAGCAGCGGACAACTGCGCTGAGTCTAAAACTGGCTGAAATTGAATTAATGAACGAGATGACGGGGGAGTACCCCGTTTTATTATTGGACGATGTACTGAGTGAACTGGACGATGAGCGACAGACTCATCTACTGAAAACCATACAAGATAAAGTCCAGACCTTTCTGACAACGACAAGTCTGGACGGCGTGAAAAAAGAATTGCTTCATCATCCGCGCATCTTCAATGTGCGCAGTGGTCAAATCGAAATGGAGAGTGAATAGAGTGGCAGACGAACAATTGACACCTAAAGAAGTAGTAGAATTAAGAGAAGAGTATGATGCGAGTCAGATCCAGGTCCTTGAAGGTCTGGAAGCCGTCCGTAAGCGACCAGGGATGTATATCGGATCGACAAGTTCTGAAGGACTCCATCACCTGGTATGGGAAATCGTAGATAACTCTATTGACGAAGCGATGGCTGGGCATGCTGAAAACATCGAAGTTATTATTGAACCGGGCAATCTGATTGTGGTCAAGGATGACGGTCGTGGAATCCCGATCGATATCCAGGCGAAAACTGGCCGACCGGCTGTTGAGACCGTCTTTACGATCCTTCACGCAGGAGGTAAATTCGGTGGCGGCGGGTATAAAGTTTCCGGTGGACTTCACGGGGTAGGCTCATCCGTTGTTAATGCGTTGTCAGAATTCCTTGAAGTGGATGTTCATAAAAATGGCAAGGTCTATAATCAGCGTTATGAGCGCGGTGCGGTCATGTACGACTTGAAAGAAATCGGTACGACAGACAAGTCCGGTACAGTGGTCCGTTTCAAGGCAGACGCTGAAATCTTCCAAGAAACAACAGTCTACGACTTCAATAAACTGGCTACCCGTATCAGAGAATTGGCTTTCCTGAACCGCGGTCTGTCGATTTCAATCGAAGACCAGAGAGATGCTGAACCGGTCCGTCTCGAGTATCAGTACGACGGCGGAATCAAGAGCTATGTCGAGTACCTTAACCAGAGCAAGACGGTTCTCTATGAAGAGCCTATCTATCTGGAAGACGAGCAGGACGGCATTGCTGTTGAGGTTGCTCTTCAGCATACAGACGGCTATCACATGAACATCATGAGTTTTGCCAATAACATCCACACCTATGAAGGGGGGATGCACGAATCAGGTTTCAAGACATCATTGACGCGGATCATCAATGATTACGCTCGTCGAAACAAATTCATCAAGGAAAACGAGGACAATGTCAGCGGGGAAGACGTGAGAGAAGGTCTGACCGTCGTATTAAGCATCAAGCACCCGGATCCTCAATTTGAAGGGCAGACGAAGACCAAACTGGGTAATTCTGAAGTCCGTACGATCACGGACCGTCTGTTCAGTGAGCATTTCGAACGCTTCCTGATGGAAAATCCACAGACTGCTAAGAAAATCGTTGAAAAAGCACTGCTTGCGGCTAAAGCCAGACTGGCAGCCAAGCGGGCAAGAGAAGTAACGCGTAAGAAAAATGGACTGGAGATCAGCAATCTTCCAGGCAAGCTGGCGGACTGTTCGTCAAAAGACCCGGAAAAATCTGAAATTTTCATCGTTGAGGGAGACTCTGCCGGTGGATCAGCCAAGCAGGGACGGTCTCGTCTGTTCCAGGCTATTCTGCCTATTCGAGGGAAGATCCTGAATGTGGAAAAAGCGTCTCTAGACAGAATCCTTGCCAACGAAGAAATCCGTTCGCTCTTTACTGCTATGGGAACGGGATTTGGAGAAGAATTTGAAGTTGAAAAAGCCCGTTACCATAAACTGATCATCATGACCGATGCGGACGTCGACGGTGCGCACATTCGTACGCTTCTTCTGACGCTGTTTTACCGTTATATGCGTCCAGTTGTCGAAGCAGGATTCGTTTATATTGCCCAGCCTCCTCTGTATCAAGTTAAACAGGGCAAAAAAGAGGTCTACCTTGATTCTGATAAGGAATTGGAGGAATACCTTAAAGAGATCCCGGCGACGCCTAAGCCATCAATTCAGCGTTATAAAGGACTAGGGGAAATGGATGCCGAACAACTATGGGAAACGACAATGAATCCAGAAAACAGACGTCTACTTCAGGTCACTGTTGATGACGCAATCGAAGCCGATCTGATCTTTGATATGCTGATGGGCGAAAAAGTCGAACCAAGACGCGACTTTATCGAAGAAAATGCTCAGTACGTTCAGAATATCGACATTTAATACCTGCCTACCAGAAAAGAGCACTGAGGGAGTTTAAGGAGGAAGAAAGACTTGGCTGAAGAAAGAGAAGCACGAATGGACAAAATCAATCTATCGAGTGAAATGAGAAAGTCGTTTCTCGATTATGCAATGAGCGTAATCGTGTCACGTGCCCTGCCGGATGTACGTGATGGATTGAAACCTGTACACCGCCGTATTCTGTACGGCATGAATGAACTGGGCATGACGCCTGACAAAGCTTACAAGAAATCAGCTCGTATCGTCGGAGACGTTATGGGTAAATACCACCCGCACGGGGATTCTGCCATCTATGAATCGATGGTCCGTATGTCGCAGGACTTCAGTTTCCGTAACCCTCTAATCGATGGACACGGAAACTTTGGTTCCGTCGATGGAGACAGCGCGGCAGCTATGCGTTACACAGAAGCAAGAATGAGTAAGATCGCTATGGAAATGCTTCGGGACATCAACAAAGATACAGTGGATTATCACGACAACTATGATGGCTCAGAGAGAGAACCGAATGTTCTACCTGCGCGATTCCCGAACCTGTTAGTCAACGGGGCTTCCGGTATTGCAGTCGGTATGGCGACGAATATTCCTCCACATAATCTGCGAGAAGTTATCGCGGCCTGCCGTGTACTGATGGAGAACGAAGAAGCGACCATTGCCGATTTGATGGATGTACTGCCAGGGCCGGACTTTCCGACAGGCGCCATGGTCATGGGCAAGTCTGGGATAAGAAAAGCTTATGAAACCGGACGAGGATCGATCAAAATACGCGCGAAAGCACGTATCGAAGTTCAGCCCAATGGAAAAGAACGCATTATCGTAGACGAAATACCCTACCTGGTAAACAAAGCCAAGCTGGTTGAGCGTATTGCCGATCTGGCTAGAGATAAGCGAATTGAAGGTATTACTGATCTTAATGATGAATCCGACAGAGACGGCATGCGTGTCGTTATCGATGTCAGAAGAGATGTATCAGCGAGTGTCATACTGAACAATCTATATAAAATGACGCCTCTGCAGACATCTTTCGGGTTCAATATGCTGGCAATCGTTGACGGTATTCCTAAGACACTTGGATTAAAAGAGATTCTGACCGAGTACCTCAAGCACCAGCGAGTCGTCATTAGACGACGTACTGAATTTGACAAGAAAAAAGCGGAAGCCCGAGCTCACATTCTGGAAGGCTTGCGTATTGCTCTTGACCATATAGATGAAATCATATCGATCATCAGAGGATCACAGACAGGTGATGCAGCGAAACAGGCTATGATGGAGCGATTCGGTCTGAGTGATCGCCAGTCACAAGCCATTCTTGATATGAGGATGGTTCGTCTGACTGGTCTGGAACGCGAAAAAATCGAAGGCGAATATCAGGATCTTCTTGCAACGATCGAAGACTTGAAAGATATTCTTGCCAGACCGGAACGGGTCCACGAAATCATTGCGACTGAACTCGAAGAAATCGCAGAGAAGCACGGCGACGATCGACGAACAGAACTTCTTATAGGTGAAGCATTGAGTATTGAGGATGAAGACTTGATCGAAGAAGAAGAAATAGCAGTCACATTGTCTCATAACGGCTACATGAAGCGTATGGCGATCTCTGAATTCAAAGCTCAGAACCGTGGTGGACGTGGCGTTAAAGGGATGGGTACGAATACGGATGACTTCGTTGAGACTCTTCTAACCTGCTCGACTCATGATCTTCTGCTGTTCTTTACCAATACCGGTAAAGTCTACAAAGCAAAAGGCTATGAAGTCCCTGAATATGGACGCACAGCTAAAGGGATTCCTGCAATCAATTTCCTCGGAATCGAAAATGATGAGAAGATCCAGGCCATCATAAACACTCGAGGCGAAACAGATGAAAAAGATCAGCTGTTCTTTACTACTCGTCAAGGAACGGTCAAGCGTACAGCATTGTCTGACTTCGAAAATATCCGTACGAGCGGACTGAAGGCTATCGTTCTTAAAGATGATGATGAACTGATCAACGTATCGGTTACTCACGGCGACGACCACATCATTATTGGAACGAGACAGGGCTATGCTGTCAGTTTCCATGAGAATGAAGTCCGAAGCATGGGACGAGCGGCGTCTGGTGTCAGGGGAATCCGTTTGAGAGAAGATGACTATGTAGTGGGGACAGATATACTGGGTCCTGAGTCTGAAGTTCTGGTCATTACTGAGAATGGTTATGGAAAACGTACTGAAGCTTCAGAATACGCGATTCGCGGACGTGGAGGAAAAGGCGTCAAAACAGCCAACATCACGGAGAAAAATGGCCCACTGATCGGCTTGAAGACAGTGTCTGGAGAAGAAGATATCATGCTCATCACCACAAGTGGTGTAGTAATCCGATTCCATGCGAAAAACATCTCCAAAACCGGACGGGCTACTCAAGGGGTTCGCCTGATGAGACTTGAAGAAGGTAATTACGTCTCAACATTAGCTAAAGTTGAAGTGGAAGACGAAATAGAAGTGGACGAACCACTTAATGAGGAAGATAACGGCGAAGAAGTATCTGATCAAGAATCGTCTGAAAAAAGCTAAGCAGTTAAATAGACTTATGACGCATCCTGAATCCAGGGTGCGTTTTTTAGATACAGCAGTATAGGAGCGAAGAATCAATATCTAGATAAGTCAATGAGCAAAAAAATAGACAGCTGCTTAAGTAAAGCAACTGCCTGATGTTAAATTAGCTCGTTATTTTAGTCGACTGAGTTACACTCGTTCTCTTGCTGCGCGTACTTCCTGAATAGAAAGATGATCGTTTAAAAGAACATGAGTAGAGTCCAATTGCCCTTTTTGTTTAAGTCCAGAGTACCAGAAGAGACCGAGTAGTCCTATGGTAATAATCAGACCAATAATCAATGAAGGTGTGTAGTTTAGACCTAATCCGATTTGTTCATTGAGGATATAGACAGTTACAGCGTAGACCATGAATGAAGCTGGAACAAGAGTAACCAGATAGTTTTTACCTTTCAAAAATAGATAACGAGTCGAAACAAGTAAAGCTATGGCAGCTGTCGATTGATTAGCCCAGTTAAAGTAACGCCATAAGATGTTAAAGTCCATAAATGTCAGCATGATTGATAAAATAAAAATTGGGATAGTAATCATTAAACGTTTAGCAATTTCTTTTTGAGAGATATTCAAGTAATCGGCAATAATCATTCGCAGACTTCTAAATGCTGTATCTCCAGAAGTAATCGGTAAGACTATTACACCAAGTATTGCAAATGTACCACCGACAGCCCCCAAATAATGACGAGCAATCTGTTCAACCGCTAGAGAAGCTGTACCTTCTGCAATGACTCCACTTAAAACAGGAGCTTGATAGAAAGCCATAGCTGCGGCTGCCCAGATCATAGCGATAATTCCCTCGATAGTCATCATGCCATAAAAGACGAATCGGGCATCTGATTCACTATCGAGTGTACGGGATATGATTGGTGTTTGTGTAGCATGGAATCCTGACATAGCCCCACATGAAATCGTAAAGAAAATACCAGGGAATAGACTCACCCCACTAGGGTGTGTATTTCTCAGCGTAGTGAGAGTTAAGTTGGGAATAGATTCTCCTCTACCAAGCAATGAAATAAAAATCGCAAAGGTACTGATAATAAGCAGAGCACCAAAGAACGGATATATTTTTCCGATAAGTTTATCAATTGGCAGGAGAGTTGATAAAATATAATAAACAAATATAACTATGGTTAAAAGTCCAGCTCCCATCCATCCAGGCGTCAGATTAGCTAAGAGGTTCGCCGGTGATGTCACGAATACTGTACCTACTAAGAGAAGAAGTAAAGCAGCAAAGGCATTAACGACGTGCTTCATCATTTTTCCAAGATAACGTCCAGCCAGTTCGGGTAAGTGAGCCCCTTCATTACGAAGTGAGATCATTCCAAGCATGAAATCGTGGACGGCGCCGGCAAATATATTGCCGAAAATGATCCATATAAATGCTACCGGTCCGTATAAAGCCCCCATAATAGGTCCAAAAATAGGTCCTGTACCTGCAATGTTAAGCAGCTGAATAAGAGCATTTTTCCTTGTACCCATAACGACATAGTCATTACCATCTGCGAGTTCGAAGGCAGGAGTGGTACGCTTGTGCTCAATTCCGAAATTTTTCTCAATAAATTTACCGTAAAAAATATAACCCAATATAAGTGCTGTAATACCCAATATGAATGTTATCAACTTAAATACCTCCATTGCTTTAGTTTGTAAGCGGTTTATACATAGCTTACTATAATCGTCGTAATATAATACTAATTTTTCATTATAATTAAATGAGAAATAGGTTAGGAGTGATAAAGGCAGTAGATACAGTAGATACTTACATTAAACCTCAATAAGGACTTGTTTTGTAAGTCGCTGTATGCTATAATATTTCGGAGTGAGTACTCTTAAATGAATACTCTCCTTGCTCTTTCAAATGAAAGGGCCAAAGACCATAAGGAGGTGACAGTCAAAGATGAGTCAAACAGCTAAGTACGAATTATTGTATATTATCCGTCCTGATCTTGATGAAGATGGAAAGAAAGCTCTTGTTGAGCGTTTCGAAACTATTCTTAAAGATAACGGTGCTGAAGTTACTGAATCAAAAGACTGGGCGAAACGTCGTTTTGCATATGAAATCAAAGGATACCGTGAAGGAACTTACCGTCTGGTAAACCTACAGTCCAATGATGCAGCTGCAATCAACGAATTTGAGCGCCTAGCTCGTATCAATGACGATATTCTTCGTCATATGATCGTACGTCTGGAAGACTAATTGTTTCACGTGAAACAATAAATATGATTGCCTTTTGATGAAAGGAGACCTTTGATTGATTAATAATGTCGTTTTAGTGGGAAGATTAACCAGAGATGCAGAATTGCGTTATACTGGAAGCGGGATTGCAGTAGCAACTTTTTCCGTAGCAGTAGAGCGTCCATTCACAAATGCTCAAGGAGAACGCGAGACGGACTTTGTAAACTGTGTTGCCTGGAGAAAGACAGCAGAAACAATTTCTAACTTTACTCGTAAGGGTTCGTTAGTAGGCGTGACTGGTCGTATCCAGACTCGTAATTATACGAACAACGAAGGAAGAAAAGTCTATGTAACAGAGATCGTTTGTGAGAATTTCCAGATGCTTGAACCGAAATCTGTCACTGAGAAACGTGCGCAGAATGATGGGTCATCAAATTATTCAAACAATAACAGCGGTAATTATTCTCAACAAAACAACCAGAATCAGGCTCCAAGAAATAATAATCAGAACAATTATGCTAACTTCGATGAAGATCCATTTGAAAGTAACAATGACTCCATCGATATCTCAGATGACGATTTACCATTTTGATTCAAGATAAAAGGAGGATTATAACATGGCTGGACGCAGAGGCGGAAGAAAACGCCGTAAGGTAGATTTCTTTGCAGCAAATCACATCGAATATATCGATTATAAAGATGTGGACTTGCTTAAACGTTTCATTTCAGACAGAGGTAAAATTTTACCACGTCGTGTAACTGGAACTTATGCAAAAAACCAACGTAAATTAACAAAAGCAATTAAACGTGCTCGTATCATGGGCTTGTTGCCATTTGTAACTGAAGATTAAACTAAATTAACATTATCGAGCTGTGACAGTGTAATAACTGTTGCAGCTCTTTCTTTTCTTGTTTTTTTCGTTGGCATAAGTTGTTTCACGTGAAACACATTCTCGTCAAATGCTTATCACATATAGAATAGATGGGCGAAAGATGATAGAATAAAGGAAAATGGGCTAAAAGGAGAAACTATGAACAATAAATTGAAGGAAGACAGTCTTCCAAAGTTTCTGAAAGACCCGTCATTACGTCTGATTATATTTTTTGCCCTTGCCATACAATTGATTATGACGCTAATGAGTTTTATCGCGTATCTGTGGCTTGGAGCAATCATGCTGGTTCTCTTTGTCATTACTCTAATAGTTTTCTGGCGTATAGGGAATATCTATATAAAAGAGCTCAATGAATACATCAAGAATCTTTCTTACCGAATTAAGCGTGGTGAGCAGGAAGCTCTGATTAAGATGCCTATTGGAATCCTTTTATTGAATGAAAAGAATCAGGTCGAGTGGTTGAACCCCTATATGCAGACACAGTTGGCAAAGACTGATAATGTTCTGGGTGAGACACTTGAAGAAATCCATGAAGAATTATTCGACTGTTACAGCGATTCATCGAACCACAATAATCTGATTGAATGGGAAAATAAAATCTACCAGGTTACTGTTCAGAAAGACATCCATGCGATTTATCTTATGGATATTACTGAATATGCCACGATTAAGGAAAAGTATGAAGATGCCCGTGCAGTTGTCGGCTGGTTATTTCTGGATAACTATGACGAAATTACTCAAGGGCTTGATGACAGAGGCGTATCTGGATTCGACAGCATGCTGACCACATATTTCTCAAACTGGGGCAGGCAGCACGGAATATTCTATAAGCGGATATCTTCAGATCGTTACTTCCTCTTACTGAACAGAAAAGAACTGGAACGTCTTGAAAAAGAGAAGTTCAATATTATTGATAATATCCGAGATCGCACATCCAAAAGGAACTTGCCGTTAACAATCAGCTTGGGACTTTCCTACGGGGATGCTACCTTTGACAAGCTGGCAGACCTTGCGCAAAGTAATCTTGATTTGGCTTTAGGCCGAGGTGGAGATCAGGCAATAGTGAAAGCTGTAGATGAAGAACCCAGATACTATGGGGGCAAGACAAATCCTATGGAAAAACGGACCCGTGTCCGGTCGCGCATGATCAGTCAGGCCATGCAGAAACTGATGAACGATAGTGAACAGATATTCGTCATGGGACACAAGAATCCCGACCTAGACGCTATAGGATCTTCGTTGGGCGTTGCCAGGATAGCAATGATGCTTAAGAAAACGGTATACGTCGTAGTAGATCAGGGTGACTTAAGTGATGATGTAGCCAAACTGATGAGCGAGATTCAGAAACACGAGCAGGTGAAGAAGAACATCATTTCTCCTGCCGATGCCGAGAAGCGGATAGGTCCCAATGATCTGGTCGTACTGGTCGATCATCACAAACCTGTGCTCTCAATTGCACCGAACCTGCTTAAGAAAACTAAGAAGAATATGGTTATCGACCATCACAGAAGAGGAGAAGAATTTACAGAGAATCCACTTCTTGTTTATATTGAACCATATGCTTCATCAACAGCTGAACTGATCACTGAATTGTTTGAGTATGTCTCAACAGACGGTGATCCGATCAATCGAATAGAAGCTACAGCTATGCTGGGCGGAATCGTCGTTGATACAAACAACTTCAGTTTAAGAACAGGATCCAGAACGTTTGATGCAGCAAGTTATCTTCAGTCTGTAGGAGCGAATTCTACTATGATTCAGCGACTGTTGAAAGAAGACCCTGAGAAGTACCTGCAGCGAAGCAGGTTGATCGAAACAATTGAGTTTGTTCGAGATGGAGTAGCCATTGCCAGCGGAGACAACGAGACGATTTACCAAACTGTCACCTCTGCTCAGACGGCAGATACGATGCTGAGTATGTCAGGAGTAGAAGCGGCATTCGTCGTTACTAGACGCTCTGAAGATATGGTAGGAATCAGTGCAAGAAGCTTAGGTAAGATCAACGTACAGATCATCATGGAAAAAATGGGTGGCGGGGGACATCTGTCCAATGCAGCTACACAAATTGACGGAAAAAGTGTTTCAGAAATAATAGAAGAATTAAAAGAAGTTATAAATGCTCAACTCGATTAAAGAACAGAGAAGGAGACTTGACTATGGAAGTTATTCTATTAAAAGATGTTAAAGGAACGGGAAAAAAAGGTGAAGTTAAGAATGTATCTGACGGATACGCCAATAACTTTTTGCTGAAGAAAGGTCTGGCTAAGGAAGCAACTTCCGGAGCTAAGCAGGAACTGAATATGAAGAAGAAAGCTCAGAAAAGAGAAGAACAGGAAATTCTTGAAGCTGCAGAAAAAGATAAAGAAACGATTGAAAACGGCTCGATTGAAATAAAAGAAAAAGCTGCAGATGATGGCCGACTGTTCGGTTCAGTGACCACTAAGCAGATTGCAAAAGAACTTGAAAAACAGCTTGGAATAAAGGTCGACAAACGCAAAATCAATCAGTCACTTCCGATGCGTTCTGTAGGGACTCAGCACGTTGAAATTAAACTTCATAAAAAAGTATCTGCTGAGCTGACAGTTAGAGTAACAGCAATAAGCTAAAGCATGTGATACCATTAAAAGATGGCCCGACTGAGGTCATCTTTTTTTGTTCAAGACGTATCTGGAACCTGGCAGTAATGTTTCACGTGAAACATTAAATATTAAACGTATGTTCCCTTATATACAATTATATGAATATGATGTAAAATAGAGAAACAGTTAAGTTAAGAAAAGGAGCTACCAGAAGAATGGAAATGATAGGCGATCGCTTACCTCCACAGAATATAGAGGCTGAACAGTCTGTTTTAGGGTCCGTACTATTAGATCCGGAAGCATTAATACCTGCGATGGAATATGTTGAAGCGTCTGATTTTTATCGACGCGCTCATCAGCTTATTTTCCAGGTCATGGTAGACTTGAATGAAAAAAATGAAGCAATAGACGTTGTGACTATTGCAAATAGTCTAGAAACGAAGAGCTTGCTTGAGGATGTTGGCGGGACCCCCTATTTGGCTGAAATAGCGGGCATGGTGCCGACTGCTGCGAATGTGGACTATTATGCCAAAATCGTCGAGGAACGCTCCATATTGCGTAAATTGATCCAGACAGCAACTGATATTGCGTCGAAGGGGTATCAGGAAGCTGATGATGTTCCTAATCTTCTTGATGAAGCAGAAAGAAGCATTCTCGAAGTATCGGAAAAACGCAGCCGAAGTGGATTCGTCTCGATCGAATCAGTCTTAAGAGACACAATTAACAATATAGATGAACTGTTTCAGAATGATGATGATATTACTGGGATATCCACTGGATATAAGATGCTTGATCAGATGACTGCAGGCCTCCATGAGGATGAGTTGATTATTCTTGCAGCCCGTCCCGGCGTTGGAAAGACAGCTTTCGCTTTAAATGTAGCTCAGAATATTGGGACGAAAACGGATGAAAATGTTGCAATCTTTAGTCTGGAGATGGGAGCGGAGCAGCTGGTAAACCGAATGCTCTGTGCTGAAGGAACGATCAATGCCTCCAATCTTAGAACCGGACAGCTTACTGAAGAAGAATTCGAGAAACTCTTCGTTGCCATGGGCAGCTTATCTAAAGCTAACATCTATATTGATGATACCCCTGGAATCAGGACAGCTGAAATACGGGCAAAATGTCGTCGACTGAAACAGGAAAAAGGGGATCTTGGCCTTATTGTCATTGACTACCTGCAGCTGATTGAAGGCAGCGGAAAAGAGAGCAGGCAGCAGGAAGTATCAGAGATCTCCCGTCAGCTGAAAAAACTGGCCAAAGAACTCTCAGTACCGGTCATTGCCTTGTCTCAGCTGTCACGCGGAGTGGAGCAGAGACAGGATAAGCGTCCAATCTTAAGTGATTTGAGAGAATCCGGGTCAATTGAGCAGGATGCCGATATCGTGGCATTCTTGTATAGAGATGACTACTATAGAAGTGAAGACGACGAAGAAGACGATGAGACAGAAGATAATGTTGTTGAAGTCATTCTTGAGAAGAACAGATCGGGAGCCAGGGGAACCTGCAAGCTGCTGTTCATAAAAGAATACAACAAGTTCTCTTCCATGTCTTATTACCCTGAAAACCAGATATCATAGGTCAAACAGATTTCAAACGGTCCTTTAGAACAGAAGACCGAATGGAATCTGTTTTTTTGAAACAAATATTTACGCAAATTTGAAAACAACTGTTATGATAAATCATACATTTGATTTGTGGGGTGATCGTTATGACTAATAATGACCGGCTTGTGCTACATGTTGCCGTTCATTGTCTTTTCTAGTATGACTATCGCATTGACTGCATGATCTCTCAGACAAGCCAGCTATCATTACAGGATTTATCGTCGGCTATCTCGTCCTGTATCTACCTAAAATCAAAGTGCCATTATTTCTCAATTCAAGCAAGAGAACTTTATTAATACCAGTTTTGTCTGGCTGCTTTATCTGATCATGGCTTATCCGACTTCTATTTTGTGAGGTTTGGTGGGAATCACAGAATCAACCCTTCCCTATGCGTTCAGAGATCCCTTTAGAATCATTGGGTCTAATATGATCGGTGGAGCGATCATGATGGGTTTCGGCGTATCTACAGCGGAGTTATCAGGCGTATTCGGTATGCCGATGGCTAGTAACTTAGGTATTTTCATCTCCGCTATTCTAGTGAGTACAGTAATTTCTGACGACGATCTTGATTTCGAAATTACACTTTAATTGACGATTTAGGGTTCACATTTAACAGATGTGTGGTAAAATAATGAACATTGTTAAAACTAAATCAATTAATGTTAGGAGAATGCCTCCGTCTATGTTGAAAAAGGATACAATTGAGCTGAAAGTCTCTTTGTATACTTTAATAGACGAACGGGGGATTCTCTTTTTTTGTTGGAAAATTATAGAAGAGGTGGATAAATGACATCGGTCGTAGTAGTAGGGACACAATGGGGAGACGAAGGAAAAGGAAAGATTACTGATTTCCTGAGTGAAAGTGCAGAGGTCATTGCACGTTATCAGGGAGGAGACAATGCCGGACATACCATCAAGTTCGATGGGGTCACATACAAGCTTCATCTGATTCCTTCAGGTATTTTTGCTCAGGATAAAATCAGTGTCATCGGTAATGGTGTAGTCATCAATCCCAAGTCACTGGTTAAAGAATTGAAGTACTTGCATGACAGAGGCATTTCGACAGATAATTTGAGAGTATCCGACCGCGCACACGTCATACTCCCCTATCACATCAAACTGGATCAGCTTCAGGAAGATGCCAAAGGTGACGATAAAATCGGAACAACAATCAGAGGAATCGGTCCTGCCTACATGGATAAAGCGTCCAGAGTTGGTATTCGTATTGCGGATCTGCTGGACAAGGATATCTTCAGAGAACGTCTGAAAATCAACCTAGCTGAGAAAAACTCATTCTTCACCAATGTCTATGGTTCAGAAGCTCTTGATTTTGAAGATATTTTTGAAACCTATTATGCATACGGACAGCAGTTCAAGCAGTATGTCTGTGATACATCCGTGGTCCTTAATGATGCACTGGATGGCGGCAGACGAGTGCTGTTTGAAGGCGCACAAGGAGTTATGCTGGATATCGATCAGGGAACGTATCCATTCGTTACGTCTTCCAACCCTGTAGCTGGAGGCGTGACAATCGGGAGTGGTGTCGGCCCGTCTAAAATTGAAAAAGTCGTTGGCGTATGTAAGGCCTATACATCACGTGTCGGAGACGGCCCGTTCCCGACTGAACTGCATGATGAGATCGGTCAGCAGATCCGAGATGCCGGAAATGAATACGGCACGACAACTGGACGTCCGCGACGTATTGGATGGTTTGACAGTGTTGTCATGCGTCATTCAAAACGCGTATCGGGGATTACCAATCTTTCATTAAACTCGATCGATGTTCTGTCAGGACTGAAAACTGTCAAGATCTGTACGGCATACGAGCGTAATGGAAAGAAAATCCTTCACTATCCTGCAAGCCTGAAAGAGCTGGGTGAATGTCAGCCGATATATGAAGAACTGCCGGGATGGCATGAAGATGTCACTGGATGCAGAACGTTAGAAGAACTGCCTGAAAATGCACGGGACTACATCCGCCGCGTGTCTGAACTGACGGGCGTACGTATTTCTACATTTTCTGTCGGACCGGATCGCGATCAGACTAACATTCTTGAAAATGTCTGGGCACCAGTTAACTAATTACAATAATAAAGAAACAGCCTGTATGAACATCTTTCCTTCATACAGGCTGTTTCTGTCTATTTATCTTAGCTGATCTGTGTAGTCCAGGTGCTCAAAGGTGTCAGGCTTACCGATGGCTACGATGAAACTGTCAGGTTCAATTTTCTGCTCGGGTGGAACATTGATTGACAATGGACCGTCCGGAGAGGATTTCATGCCTATAACATTGATTTTATACTTCTTACGTAGATCCAGATCTTTCAAGCTTCGACCGATCCATCTTTCTGGAGCAGTAAACTCAATGATTGAATTATCCTCATCCAGATTAATGACATCCAGGATATTATTGCGCATGATATTACGAGCCACTTTATCGCCCATTTCCTTTTCAGGTCGGATGATTTCGTCTGCACCGATTTCAAGAAGAATCTCCATATGCGTGCGATTCTTTGCTTTAGCAATAATCTTTTTAATCCCTAATTTTTTACAGTTCATTACAGCTAGAACACTTGCTTCAAGATTCGATCCGGTACCGATGACTACGGCATCACAATTGCTTAGACCTATGCTTTCGAGAAGTTCAAGATCAGTAATATTACCTTGAACAGCCTGTACTACGTATTCTTCTACTCTGTTGACATCGACGAGGTCTTTATCTACGGCGATAACATCATAGTGCTGCTCACCTAATTCTTTCGCAATAGTAGATCCGAAAACTCCTAGTCCCAGGACACCTACTGTTTTTATCATTCTATAAAACTCCTATCCAATTAAGATATTTCCGGTTGCGTACGTAATATTTTTCTGTTTTCTGTCTTTCTTTCCTAGGGCAGTAAAGATAGTGATTGGTCCTAGACGACCTACAAACATTGATAACATGATGATGCTCTGGCTATACCTTGAAAGTTCAGGTGTCAGATTTGCCGAAAGACCGACAGTACCAAATGCCGAAACGGATTCGAAGAACAAGTATTGAAGTGGAATATGCTCATCAAAGATTGTCATGAGAGCCAGGGCAATAAAGTTTAGAAGAACAAACATAACAACTATGACCAGTGCACGTTTAACAATATCCATTTGAAGGGTGCGCTTTTTGTAGTTCACATTATCGATCCCGCGTATCTCAGAGCTGATCAGTTTAACAACAAGAGCGACCGTTGATGTCTTCGCCCCCCCGGCAGTTCCACCTGGAGATCCACCAATAAACATATAGATCGTAAAGAATATGAGCGTGAACATGTGTAACTGAGTATAGTCAAGGGTAGCAAATCCGGCAGTACGCAAGGTCACTGCTTGAAAGAAACTTGCTTGTATTTTTCCGAAAAAGCTCAGGTTACCTAAAGTACCAGCATGATTCCATTCGGATAACATGAATAGGACCATAGCTGAAACAATCAGCCAGAAAGACCACTTAATAACTAGCCTGGTATGAATCTTCAAGCGTCTGTAAGTGCCCTTGAAATCAATCCAGCTTCGGACAGCGATGAATTTTTTAAAGTGTTTAGCTACATCGAACCAGACCGAAAATCCGATCCCGCCGAGAATGATCAGAATAGGAATGACAATGTTCACTATAGGTGTTTCGACAAACTGCTGCAGACTGGTCGTTCCTAAGTTATCAAATCCGGCATTATTGAAGGCTGAGATAGCTAGGAAGATACTGGTGAAGAGACCTCTCCCCCATCCAAAAGTGGGTATCATATAAAAAGCAAGAAAAAAAGCACCAACAGCTTCGATAAGGGTTGTATACTTGACAACAGATATTAAAAAGTTTTTAAATCCCATCCTGTCACTTCTGTTCAACGCCTGCTGAAGAGTGACTTCCTCTTTCATACTGACTCGTCGCCCGAGCTGCAGAATGACAGCAGACACAATAGTGATTATTCCGAGACCACCAAGTTTGATCAGAGCCAGTACGACAATTTGTCCGAACAGATTATATGTATGGGCAACAGATACTGTATAAAGTCCGGTGACAGCGACCATTGATATCGCACCAAATAAATGATCAAAGTAAGTCGCCTGAGAACTGTCAAGTTGACTGATGGGTAATGCCAAGATTAGAGAACCGGCAAACATGACAAATGCAAAACTAATGACGATTTTAATTGGAATCGGCCAATTAGAAAATCGACTTAAAAGTGCTCTCATAAAAAAAACAATCCTTCCTGCCAAAAAAATATAAGTGTCAGAACAGAGCAATGTCTGATTCGTGAATAGCTTGATTTTACCTTTCTGTTACTGTAAAAACAAGGGATTTAACAAACTTCTTTGAGATTAGAATGAAAGCTGTGACAAAGGGGTTTCATTTGTTAAAAATCGAAATCAAAGGTAAAATTAAAAGATACAGTGTGTCTTTAATTTAGAAGACAGCTAAAAGGGGAGACATATCAATGAATGGAACAATGATGCAGTACTTTGAATGGGACTTGCCAAATGATGGTAAGCACTGGAAACGATTGAAAGAGGATGCTGAGCACCTGAGCGAGATTGGTGTCACGGCAGTATGGATTCCCCCCTGTTTTAAATCAGTCGGTCAGGATGATGTAGGGTATGGTATCTATGATCTCTATGACTTGGGAGAATTTGATCAGAAGGGAACGGTACGCACCAAGTACGGGACTAAGGACGAACTGCTGGAAGCAATTGAGGCACTGCACGAACAGGGGATTCATGTCTATGCCGATGTCGTCCTAAACCATAAGGCAGGGGCAGATGGAACTGAACGGTTCGAAGCCACACCTGTCGATCCGGAGAATCGTCACGATGCCATAGGCGATACACGCGAAATCGAGTCCTGGACGTATTTCAACTTTCCAGGCAGGGAAGGCAAGTACTCTGACTTTGAATGGCACTGGTACCATTTTTCAGGGGTATCAGAAGACACGATTACAGAAGAGCAAGGCATTTACAGAATCAAAGGAGAAGACAAAGGCTGGGCACCGGATGACAACGTCTCCACTGAGTTCGGTAATTTTGACTACCTGATGTTTGCAGATATCGACTACAGTCACCCTGAAGTCGTTGAAGAAACGAAAAAATGGATCCACTGGTTCATCGAAGAAACAAATATCGATGGCATCAGGCTGGATGCAGTAAAACATATAGACAGCCAGTTCATGAGAGAACTGATCGAAGATGTCAGAGAGGTTCATGGCGAGGAGTTCTTCTTCGTAGCGGAATACTGGCATCAGCGCTATAAATATCTTGAGGAGTATCTGGAAGAACATGACTATTCTATCTCCATGATGGATGTACGATTCCACTATGCGCTCCATGAAGCATCCAAGCAGCACAATGCATTCGACTTGAGACGTCTTCTGGACGGGACGCTTTACAAGGCGAATGCTGAACAGGCGGTCACTTTTGTTGAGAATCACGATTCTCAGCCGGGGCAGTCTCTGGAATCGTACGTCGAGCCGTGGTTCAAACCTCTGGCATACGGCTTTATTCTATTAAGCTACTACGGCTACCCGTGTGTATTCTATAGTGACTATTATGGGTACAAGGGAGACGTCGACTACGATGGATGTCGCAGAGAAATTGAGTTGCTTCTGAAAGCGAGAAAAGATTACGCGTACGGCGAACAGTACAATTACCTGGATCACGGCAACTGTATCGGTTTTACCCGAACAGGAAACGACGAGCATCCTGAAGGGTGTGCGGTCATCATGTCAAATGGAGACGAAGGATTCAAGGAAATGTCTGTTGGCGAACTGCATGCTAATGAGGTCTATGTCGACCTGATGAACAACAGAGATGAAGAAATCGAAATCGATGAAGAAGGGAAAGCCACTTTCCCTGTCAATGCAGAATCCATTTCCGTATGGGTCAAAAAAACAGAATAATAAGAGAGAAAGCGGGAGAAGTCAGCAGATGATTTCTCCCGCTTTTTTATGCGTAAAAGAGGACAAGGACATAAAAGGCTGAAGAAAAATCTCATGGAGAATTTTTCAGTCCTAATTTGGTTGGGTTTTCTGAATAGAATGAGTCGAATGACTCATATCTGCATGTTGTGAGGTGTTGGGTACGCCTCATACTCGTCAGGTGCTTCATAATACCGATTTATGAGGCATTGGAGTCCTTGTGTGTGGTGCGAAAGGTCCATATATCTTTTTATGGACCTTTCGTCCCCCAAATCCAACCATACCCGACAATACAGGAATCCAGCCCGAAACATTCAAAAAGGCACCGGACTGCAGTAATCCGCAGTCCGGTGCCTGATTTCAAACTCTATTCTATTAGTTATTCGGATTTGTTTTGTGAGAAGCATCTTCTTCGTCAGCTAGATTGTCTTTATCGAGCTGGAAGTCTTCATTGTCTGACAAGTAGTTGTCGTGTAAAGCTTCGTCTACTTTATCTTTAGGAATAGCCTGATCCTGTTCAGGTTCAAGCGGTGTATTCTTCACGTCACCGGTTTTGTCATCTGCATACATCGCATGACTGGCAGCTGCCGGATCCACAACGACGGTGTCATCCTGATTCTTAGCTTCACTTCGAGCCAGATCTCTTTCGATCTCTTCAATCGTCTGGCTGAGCTTAGCCTGCTTGGCATCCAGTTTAGCTTGTTCAGACTCCAGTTCTTTTTCAGCTTCCATGTAAGACGCTTTGAAGTCATCCACTAGCTCGTGGGCTTTTTCTTCACCGGTGTCCTTCAATTTAAGAGCTTCCTCTTTAAGATCCTGGCGGAATGCTTTTCCTGGTTTCGGTGCAAGCAGCAGAGCAGTAAAGGCTGATGCGGCACTCAATAATACGGCTTTGGTTAAACTTACTTTTGGCATAGATGTCTCCTACCTTTCGATTTCAGTTAACTGATGATTGACTACAGCGGGCAGCTGATCAGCGTGTCCAGTTTTATGCCGCTGTTTCTGTTTATCGACCGTTTTCTTGAAAGCCAGTTTGAATGTTCTGGCTAAACGGGGTCCGTCTGTTTTCAATTCCTTGTAGCTGTTTTCAGCGATGCCTTTTGAATACTCAGCTCCGTGCTCTTTCAGGTACATGAGAGATTCGGAAAGACTGGCTGCACTGTCTGAAAGTTCGTCAAAATTTTGAATCTTGATCTCTGCAACATTTTTGGTGTTATCGACCCGAGCCATGATATGGTCGACTTTTTCCTGCATGACTTCTGCTTCACGCGTGAAATGATCGATGTGTCCGTTGACCACTTCTTTGGTGTCTTCGATGTTTTTCAAAGTCGGTTTCATTTTCTTCATAGCTAAAAAGCCCATGACGATAAGAACAACGAGTGACACACCTAAAATGACGAGAGAAAGGATATATCCTAAATCCATTTTGCCCCTCCTTTGCATATGCTGCCTGTCGGCGGTTTTATATAAATAGAATACCACGAAGACGAATGAAGACCAACCAAAACGCTATTTTCAAAAGACATTGCTTGAAATGGCTTTAATTGTTAGAATAGTAGCATCTACAATGCAGTTTGTTATTGAATGAAAAAGGAGAAAACTATGGGGAATCAACCAGCTGAATATGGAGAACATGAAATCAGTGAATCGGCTCATACGATGGACGTGTCTGCGGTAACCGATGGAGAGGTTATCACTATTGAAGAAGTGCCTGATGAGCTGTTTTCAGCGAAGATGATCGGCGATGGCTTTGCAATCATCCCGACATCAGATTCAGTTTATGCACCGGTAAGCGGCAAGCTGATCGAAGTAGCCGATGCCAAACACGCCTATTATATAGAAACCGAAGAAGGAATCAAGGTACTAATCCATATTGGTATCGATACCTTACTGCTGAACGGTGAGGGTTTTAAAACGTTTGTTAAACGGAATATGACTGTTGAAAAAGGACAGAAGCTGGCCGAGTTCGACAAGCAGTTAATTGAAGATAGAGGGTTCCAGCCGGTTATTCCGGTGATTATTCTTGATCATCCGTCTGTCGCGTCTCTGGAAATCAGACCGGATAAAGCGGTCAAAGCCAACGACTCGGTCGCACTGACCGTTCATCTGGTTTAAGCAGAGGAATCAATGATTCACCTTAAATTGAACCTGACCTTCAGGTGCGGTATAATCTAGAGGAACAGATTCTATGATTTTGATTGAGCAAGTAAAATGTTTCTGAGGAGGAACGTCTTTGAAAAAAATATTAGTCGTCGACGATGAAAAGCCGATTTCAGATATAGTGAAATTTAATTTAGAAAAAGAAGGATTCGAAGTCGTCACCGCATATGATGGTGAAGAGGCAGTAGAAAAAGTAGAAGAGGAGAATCCGGATCTGATCGTTTTAGATCTGATGCTTCCAAAAATGGATGGCCTGGAAGTCTGCCGTGAAGTACGCAAGACTAGAGACACGCCGATCATCATGGTGACAGCGAAAGATCAGGAGATCGACAAAGTCCTTGGTCTGGAACTGGGCGCAGATGACTATGTGACCAAGCCATTTTCCAACCGTGAACTGGTTGCCCGTGTAAAGGCGAATGTCAGACGTCAGTCGTCTATTCAGAGCAATGAGCCGGTCAAGGAAGAAACCAATGACATCGAAGTTGGCGATCTGACTGTCCACCCGGATGCCTATATCGTATCCAAACGTGGAGATACGATCGAACTGACTCACCGTGAATTTGAGCTGCTTCATTATCTGGCCAGACATATCGGTCAGGTCATGACTCGTGAACATTTACTGGAAACAGTATGGGGATACGATTACTTCGGAGATGTCAGAACCGTTGATGTAACCGTCAGACGTCTGCGTGAAAAAATCGAAGACAACCCAAGTCACCCGACGTTCTTAGTAACTCGACGAGGAGTAGGCTATTATTTAAGAAGTCCTGAACAACAGGAGAAGTAGTGATTTATGAAGAAAAAAATCAGATTTTATCAGTCTATCAATACAAAGATCGTCTTTGTCATAGTCTTATTACTTGTATTCGCCCTGCAGCTAATCGGGGCGAATTTTATTACCCAGATTGAAAGACAGCTGATCGCCAATTTCCAGGAAGACAGACAAGTTCAGATGAGCTTTCTGGAAAGTGCGATCCTGCCTTTGCTTGAGCTTGAAGCCAATAACACTGAGGACAATGAAGTCGATCCGGTTCAGGAGATCAATAGCCTGCTGGCCGACTTTTCAGGCAGTGGCATCACCGATCTTCAGGTCGTCAATGATGATCTGGTCGTCGTCGGAACAAGTGACAGTACCCAACAGAACATCATCGGGCAGCTGTCAGATGATGTGGATTTGAGACAGGCGCTGTTTACTGAATCGACGGTCCCTAGACAGGTGATCGATCCGGTAACGAACAACCGGAGATGGAAAGTGGTTGAACCCGTCTTTTCGGATGCGGATGATGGACAGTTTCTTGGCGCTATTTTAATGGAAAGCAACATCGAATCGGTGTATGCACAGATTTCTCAGATCACGTGGATTTTCCTGCAGTCCAGTGCAGTCGCAATTATTCTATCTTTAGTTCTGGCTAATATGGTATCCCGTGCACTGACTAAACCGATCAAAGAGATGCAGATCCAGACCCGTCAGATCGCTGATGGGGACTATTCAGGAACGCTGAAGGTCTACGGCGAAGATGAACTGGGACAGCTTGCAGGGCTGATCAATGACTTGTCTGACGATGTAGCTGAAGCTCAGGAATCCATCGATGCGGAAAGACGCCGTCTGAACAGTGTCCTGACTCATATGACTGATGGTGTCGTCGCGACCGACAGACGAGGGAAAATTATCATTATCAATGATATGGCTCAGACGATGCTGGGACGAACGGATGAAGAAGCCATTGGAGAAAATCTATTATCCGTATTGAATGTTGAAGAAGAAATTACACTCCGGACGATTCTTGAAAAGCAGGATGATGTCCTGGTCAATGCAAGCGAAGGCGGCGTAGCGACACTGCTGAGAGCTTCCTTCTCTCTTATCCAGAGAGAGTCCGGCTTCATCAGCGGAATCGTCTGTGTGCTGCACGATGTCACTGAGCAGGAACGTATCGATGAAGAAAGAAAACAGTTCGTATCCAATGTGTCTCATGAGCTGAGAACACCTCTGACCAGTATGCGCAGCTATATTGAAGCACTGGCAGATGGGGCCTGGGAAGACCCTGAACTTGCTCCGCGGTTCCTGGAAGTGACTCAGAATGAAACAGACCGGATGATTCGAATGATCCAGGATCTGCTTCACCTGTCTCGCATCGACTCAGGAAAGAGTCCCCTTGAACTTGAAATCGTGGATATTACTGAAATGGTCGATCATGTCCTGAACCGCTTTGACATGTTGATCCATTCAGCGGAATACGAGACGAGAAATTATCGTATTCATAAAGAGCTGCTTAGAGAAGCGATCTTCGTTGAGGTGGATCCTGACCGGATGATTCAGGTGCTCGACAATATCATGAACAACGCAATCAAGTATTCACCGGATGGCGGAACCATTACTGGCCGCATGCACAAGACTGACGATGCAGTGATCATCAGCATTTCAGACGAAGGCATGGGGATTCCGAAAGCCGACTTGAACAAGATCTTCACCCGATTCTACCGTGTCGATCGTGCAAGATCTCGCGCAATGGGCGGTAGCGGCTTGGGCTTGGCGATTTCCAAGGAGGTCGTTGAACAGCATGGTGGCCGCATCTGGGCTGAAAGTAAAGAAGGAAAAGGAACGACCTTTTATCTGTCGCTTCCTTATGTGCCATTTGAAGAGGAGGATGAGTGGGTATGACCTGGTCCCGAATTAAACATGTGCTGCTGACCGTGCTTATAGGCCTCAGCCTGTTTCTGAGCTTTCAGCTATGGACAGCCGGCGGGGAACTCAGAGAACCTGCTTCAGGAGGAAGTGGATTCGTTCCAGCCTCCCTCGTCGACCGGACACTGACAGAGGTCTTTGCACCCAATCAGATCGTCTGGCACCGCTCGATCAATGAAAGCAAACAGAAAGCCGATGCGTTCCATACCAGGGACTGGATCGAAGAGTATTTTAATACCATGAATTTTGGTGAGGTAAACAACCCTCAGCGCCTTAGTCGGGAAGCCTATCAGGACCAGCTAGCTACGGGGGAGTGGGTGGAGTTCGTCTTTGATGCGCCCATTCCGTTCGGGCTGTTCGAAGAAGCTTTCGATGATCTGCCGACCGATTATGAGAACCGTATCTTCAACCGGTTCTATTTAAACCGTGAGAATATTGAGAATATCGGATTTTACGATGTCAGTAATGAAATCAACTACACAGTGTCTGAATCGAATTTCACTTCGGAAATCATCAATGAGCTGCTGTTCGCCGCAAACAATCAGTTTATTGAAGTGGAAACTGTTGCTCTTGGCGACTCATTCACCTATCTCTCAGCTGATGAAGTAGAAATAGAGTACAAGGACTATCTGGTTGAACGCCTGCCGAACAACCTGTATATCAATCAGTTCTTTGCGGATACGTCAGAGGTCGATGCCAGACGGACTGGACAGACGACGCGCTATATCGATCTGACGACGGAAGTACGAATCAATGATGCAGTAAATACGTTGACTTATTTGAGACAGCGGACTGACATGGGGCAGATGACATTCAGTGAGCGTCTGCTCAGCAGTTTCCAGGAACTGAGACAAGTAGAGAACTGGACAGAAACGATCCATTACCAGCAGTACACACATGGAACCAGTGAAGTAACTTTTCAGCGCTATATTCAAGGCTATCCAGTCTTCAGTACGCAGCAGCTGGAATCATCAGTCCTCATTACTGTAGTGGAAAGTGGCTTGAGTAATTTGAGAGTGCCGCTGAGAGTCGTTCAGACCCCTCTGACCCTAGGTGGAGAAACTGCTAAAACTCTTCCAAGCGGAGTCAGTGTCGTTGAACAATTAGAGAATACTGGCCCCGGTCTGGATCCTGTACAGAATATCAGGAAAGGGCTGACCTGGGTCCAGAGTGAAGAAGACAGCCGTGTCGTTCATTTTGAACCGAACTGGTACGTGCAGTCAGACAATGTCTGGTATGAGCTGAATCGTTACATTCAGCTGCAGGAGGAGATGCATAATGGACTTTAAGAAAATCGAAAACATCTTTCTCATTACCTTTATGCTTCTGAATATCTACCTGCTGATCAGTTTTCTGAACCGGAGCGATCTGCAGTACGCATCGACGGCACCTGACCAGGTCAACTTGATGAGAGAAATGGAACAGATCGGGATCGATCTGCCGAACTTGACAGAAGAGGATAGAGAAGTCTACTATGTCCAGGCCGACCGGAACAACTTGCTCGAGGAAAACAGCGATCAGCTTGAAAATCAGGCCGGATCGATTGCTCAGGATGGCTCGCTTTATACGAGTATCCTGTCTGATCCGATCGAAATAGAAGGGAATCCAGATGATGGCTTTACAGCAGCCGATTACGACGTTCTGGATGAATTCATTAACAGTGGAGCGGTCCTTTTCGGGAGTGAGTACACCTTCCTGCGTTACGATAACTCTGAGAACCGATTCGTGTATGCTCAGATAGTTGAAGGCATCCCGGTAGCTGACGGTACGTCGGAAATCTCTCTCTTTTACGGGAGTGACGGCAACATCATTTCCTACCAGCAGAGCTATGCCGGACCAATGACGACGCAAGGCAGCCCGATAGAAATCATCACTGACCGTCAGGCCGTGGAAGTCCTGTTCCAGAACAATGCTATCAGCTCCAACACAACCGTCAGACAGCCGATTCTATCGTATCAGCGGACACTTCATCTTGAAGATTTAAGCATGTACGGGCCGATATGGTATATTCCAGTTGTAGATGCAGGTGGTGAGCGTGTGCTTAGAGTGGATGCCATAGAGCGTACAATCATCAGTGAGCCGACTGAACCGGTTATCCCGGTCGATCCAGAAGAGTTGGACGATTCGGAAGAATAAGTTGGACGTTAATGTGACGACTGCCCCTGTGACCTTGCCTAGATGCTGACAGATGGTGTAAGATGGACAATGAGTATTTGCAGGGAGAGGTAGTAGTCATGATGGAAACAGCACAATCCGGCTTGAATATCAGTGTACTGGCAAGCGGCAGTACCGGAAATATTACCTACGTCGAATCAGGCAGCACCCGACTTCTGGTGGACTGCGGATTCAGCGGAAAAAAAGCCATTGAATTATTAAGTAAAATAGGCAGACGACCGGAAGATCTCGATGCGATCCTGGTCACGCATGAACATTCAGATCATATCAAAGGCGTCGGTATCCTGGCGCGTAAATATGGACTGGACGTCTATGCCAATGAAAAGACCTGGAAGGCAATGGAGTCCAAACTGGGTAATCTGAAAGTTGAACAGAAAAATCACTTTTCTATCGACAAGACACTGACACTCGGAGACATCGATGTCTCCAGTTTCGGCGTCTCTCACGATGCCATTGATCCTCAGTTCTACACGTTTCAGAAAGACGATAAACGGTTCGTGATGCTGACGGATACGGGTTACGTGAGCGACCGTATGCGCGACTACGTGAAAGATGCAGAAGCGTACCTGTTCGAAAGCAATCACGATGTGAGTATGCTGAGAATGGGACGTTACCCATGGTCGCTGAAGCAGCGGATCATCGGGGACAAAGGCCACTTGTCCAATGAAGACGGCGCGCTGGCTCTGGCAGAAATTGTCGGGGACCGGACCAAGCGCGTGTACTTAGGTCATCTAAGCAAAGAAAACAACGTCAAGGAAATCGCACACTCGACTGTAGAAGACATCCTGGTCAGAAAAGACACAGGCGTCAATGACCGGTTCAGACTTTTCGACACAGATCCGGTGGAACCGTGCGACCTGTTCACCCTTTAGGAACAACTGAATAAGAGTTTATGGAGCACCAGACAATATGGAAGACTTTCTTCCTGCCGTCCGGTGTTTTTTTTATGGGGTCAGATTTGAGTGCCTCAAATCTTCCGATCTTGAAGGACTTTAGTGGATGTAGGGCGAGCTAGGTGTGGTTTACGGTTTAGTCACTTGGCTGAGCTGCCTTTAGTTGATCGTCTAGCTATAGTTCAGTCGGTAGACGTACTGTTAAGGTCTCGTTAGGGGAAATCTAATGATAGTTTAGCATCTATTATAGGAATAAGCTGTCATTAGAACGCGTTTAGCTGCAGTTTGAGATACTTAGATAGAATAAGGTGCCGCTAGAAGGGCGGGGAGTGACAGTTTAGAATCCTTTATGGGAATAAGGTATAACTAGACCGGGTCTAGTGGCAGCTGCGAGTATGGAAATGAGGATAAGCTACAAGTAGAAACAGTTTAAGAGTAGTTCCATTCCCCAAAATTTAGACAAGCTTCAGTTATGTCCTGTGCGGTTAACAAGTGGAATCAATTCCATTCGACGGGCCTACAGATAATGAGCCTGACTAACTGAAAACAGGACAGAATAGGACTTGATTTTCATGAAAAGACTTTTGCAAATCGAAGAAAAATTATTATAATAAGGGAGGAAACAATACATCAAAGGCCGTCAGAATACTGTAAAATTAGAAAATATGTTAAACTGAAAATAACAGATAGTTTTTTAATAAACACTTCACTTATTGAACAAAAATAGGTGATATAGTAAACATACTTTTATATAGTAGGAGGAACAACGATGGAAACTAAAACTAAGAAATGGTCATCATTTTTAGCACTTATGCTTACATCCTCTTTTCTTGTCGGGTGTGACTTGGTAAATAACGAAACAACTGAACCGGAAGAAGATACTCAAAATGGTGTGGTAGACGAAGACGGACGAGTAACCGTCTCTGAAATGCGCGTAGACGTCTCATCAGGTATCACGGATGCCGTCGATGTCATTGACGATGCGGTGGTATCGATTATCAATCTCCAGCGTATAGGAGACACCCCATGGGGATGGTATGGAGAAACCGAGGCGACCGAAGACGATGAAGAAAATCTTCTTCAGGCAGGAACAGGAAGTGGCGCCGTTTATAAAGTGGATGGGGACACTGCCTATGTCTTTACAAACAACCACGTGATCGAAGGATCGGACGCAATTGAAGTCCTGTTCAAAGACGGCACACGCATTGAAGCAACTGTCATCGGGGCGGACGTCTGGACAGATCTGGCCGTTCTATCAATCGATGCTGAAGAAGTCTCAGCGGTAGCTGAATTCGGAGATTCTGAGAATCTGACCGTTGGAGAACCGGCTATAGCCATCGGGTCACCTCTTGGGACGAACTTTGCGTCATCTGTGACATCAGGCATTATTTCGGCTGTTGAACGTACTGTACCTGTTGATACCAATATGGATGGTGAGATGGACTGGGAAATGACGGCGATCCAGACAGACGCAGCTATTAATCCAGGGAATTCCGGAGGCCCACTGGTCAACATAGCCGGACAAGTTATCGGGATCAACTCAATGAAAATCTCATCGTCTACAATCGAAGGGATGGGCTTTGCCATTCCAAGTAATGATGCGGTCGATATCATCAATCAGCTTGAAGAAAATGGAGAAGTCGTCAGACCGCTCCTAGGTGTAGGCATGGTCGATCTGTCCATGGTCTCTCCACAACAGCAGCAGGCTATCCTGAATCTGCCTGAAGATATCGATGGAGGCGTCGTAGTTGCTGAAGTCGCAACAGGTAGCGCAGCCGCGGATGCCGGAATGGAAGCCAATGACGTGATTGTTTCGTTCAATGGGGTAGACGTTCAGAACGGAATCGAACTGAGAAAGGAAATCTACGATACAGAAATTGGTCAGGAAGTGGAAGTCGAGTTCTACCGGGATGGTGAACTGCAATCCACAACGATCACCATGCGAAGTTCAGAAGAAATGATATAAACTGAAAATCTGGGGATACACAGCTGCTGATAAAGGGCTGTGTATTTTTTATGTGTGTATAACTTTCGGGATAATCTTGTTCGGGTGTGGAAAGTGTAAAATAGAAGCCCGGTATATCAAAGATTTACTGAAAAAGTTATACACAGCGCACAAACTGAGTGTGTATAACTTTTTTTAGTATAACAAAATGTATCTTTTAAACGCTGGTACTGTAAGGTTTTATATTTCAGAGAGGAAAAAATCGAGCTGTGTAAAACTGTGCATAACTTTAAAAGCAAACAATCTACTTTTTCGGTAAAAATGAATGAATCACTCGAAAAAACGGGAACAGAGCCTGTGGATATGTGGATAACTTTGGGGATAAGTGTGGAAAGCAGGTGGAAAACTAAAAGATCTCCCAGGGGAAGCCTGAGAGATCAAAAAGGAGAAACTGTGGATAAGAAAAGACTAGATTGCTTTAACTGTTTTCTTGACTTTGACATTGCCTTCAATGGCACGTGAATACGGACAGACCTGGTGGGCCTGATCAACCAATTCTTCTGCTTCTTTTTGAGATACCCCTTCGATTTCAACAGCAAGTTCAACACTTAACCCGAAACCTTTCAGTTTCTTCTCAATGCTGACGCTAACTGTAACAGACGATGTTGTTTTCTTTTTGGCCTGACGTGCAACCATCTGAAGCGCACTGTCAAAACAATCGGCATATCCTTCAGAAAAGAGCTGTTCCGGATTGGTCATACCTGCTTCTTCTTTTCCACCTACTCCTTTTGGTAAAGGCAAAATTAAATCGAGTGTGCCGTCTGAGGATCTGACATGACCTTTACGTCCGCCTGTCGCTTTAGATGATGCAGTATATAATGCGAGCCCCACATTTGTCATATCGTTCCTCTTTTTAATTGACTGAAATTAGAATTCAAACAATTAAAGTATCCGTGTCAAACTATAGGAACTTAAAAAGTAAATTGCTATAATGTAGGGAAGGAATTAACGAGAAGACATTAGACATATTAAAACTGGACAATCAGCTATGCTTTCCGCTTTACGCAGCAACAAGACAATTTACGAAAATCTACCGTCCTCTGCTGGAAAAATTCAACGTGACGTATCCACAGTACCTGGTGCTGCTGGTTTTATTTGAAACAGACACCTTATCCGTCAAAGCACTTGGCGAAAGACTGTTTCTTGATTCAGGTACGCTCACACCGATGCTCAAGCGTATGGAAGAAAGAGGACTGATCCAGCGGACACGGTCGCTTCAGGATGAGCGCGTGGTCGAAGTCAGTCTGACTGAAAAAGGAAAAGCGCTGGAGTTTGAAATCGCAGAAGTCCCTCTGGCATTTACAAAAGAAATCAAGCTTGAAAAAGAAGAATACTTTGAAATGAAACGAATCCTGGCCAAAATTCTGGATCAGGTCTAAAAGGAGTCGGTTATGGATATCACTATAGTCTCAGTAGGAAAACTGAAAGAGAAATATCTGAAGAAAGGCATCGAGGAATACACCAAACGACTTGGTGCCTATACAAAAATAAAAATAGTCGAAGTCCCGGACGAAAAAGCACCGGAGAATCTGAGCGAAGCAGAAATGGTGCAAGTGAAAGATAAAGAAGGTGAGCGGATACTAGCTAAAATCCCGGATCAGGCCTACGTCTTTGCATTGGCGATCGAATCAAAAGAACGCACCTCTGAATCATTCGCTAAAGAAATTGAACAGCTCATGATCCACGGAAGCAGCAAGATAGCCTTCGTCATCGGTGGCTCACTAGGATTAAGCGAAGCCGTCATGAAGCGCAGCGACACAACAATTTCATTCGGAAAAATGACCTACCCTCACCAGCTGATGCGACTTATATTGGTAGAGCAAGTATATCGTGCCTTTCGGATTATGCGGAATGAACCTTATCATAAGTAAATGAGGTTTTTATTTTAAAAATTTAAAGCCGTGTTATAAGAAATTAAAATACTTAAATAAGTTTAATTGATTAGAAGATGGAGGTATTATGGATAAAAATAAACTTACAGAAGAATTTGAGATTGAAGCAAAGTGGTTAATAGATGATTCAAAAAAGATACACTACGGCATTCTAAGATATTCGCAAAGTAGTATAGTTGTAGAATTACCAGATAGTGATTTAGATTTCGACAGGAAATTTACAAAATTAATAGGCGAAAATCAAAAGGATATAATAAGTCTTTTTAACGTACGAGTTATTAGTGAATCGAATAAATATTTAACTAAGACAAAACTGCTTGCAGAATATATGTTCATCGATAAAAAACCAATTAATAGTGTTAGAAATTTCGAAACCAATTCAATTTATTGGTCGACTGATAAGCTAGCACTATTATTAAATGCAAGTGTATGGAAAAGTTTAAGTAAAGGAAAAGGTGTAGAATACTCAGAAATTCCAATGAAAGAGTACAAGATTCAGAGCTTAGGTGCGACTTTAAGTATAGGTTATTCCTATGTTACTAGTTCACAATTAACACCTGAAGGATTGGTTGATACTTTTAAAACAATCCCGTATTTTAATATCAAATATAGTAAAGCTAAGAATATAATTGATATTAAAGAAGACGTAAGAAGAATTTCTAACTTGATTTGCGTACTAAGTGGTGCTCCTCAAGTAATAAGTACTTTTAAATATAGTTCCACTGGGTATGATGTATTGGGTAATGAAATTCCAGTAAATAGCCAGTTTTATTTTAACCAAGAAAACCCCTCTCGAAAAAACTTCCAAAAACACCATTCTGCATATAATTTTGAAAAAATTTCAGAGAACTTTGATATAATCCTATCAAATTTTTTCGAAAACTATGATGGATTAGTACCTATAGTTCAACATCTAAGGATACTATATTCTTATAAAAATCTTTTGGAATCGAGTTATATAGATTCGATTACTAGCTTAGAAGCATTTCACACTGAGTATTATGGTGCTGATAAAAAAATAACTACTTTTACCGAAGATATTATTTTAAAGTTAAAAGAAAAGACAAAAAAAGATTACAAGAATAAAAATGGAAAAGAAGAAAAGGAAAAAGAACTTCTTTTGACCTATATTAATAACGTTAAGAAATTCACACTTAGAGAAAGATTAATTGGATTGTTTGATGAGATCCCAGTTAAGTTAAAAGGTAAATTTAAACACTCAAAAACTGATTTTCTTAACACTGAAGATAGGATGGAATTTATTCGTAAATCTGTAAAAGCAAGGAATAATTTTGCACATGGGAATAGTGGAAAAATTTTTACTTTTGATGAGATGCTAAGTGCCACTTATATATTATCAATGGTTTCTGAAAGTCTCTTGATGAATAAAATTGGATTGAGCGAAGAAGTAATAGTTGAAGGTGTTTTTGGTACTAAAATTTATCAAAGTTTTTTAGACTCAACTTATGATTTTGAAACACCGACTTTTTAAAAAATAGTAGAAGACTTAGGATAGAGCCGTCTAAGAATTACTTTACTGATTAATAAAAACTGAGTAAGTTGAGTCTATAATTCGATTACATCGTTTTCAAAATATTAAAAAATGCCTGGAGTTAAACAATAATAGAATTTCAATAAGTAGAACCAAGCTAAACAAACTAGTATGTAAAATAAGGAAATAAAGAAATGGTATAATTCATGGAAACCTTATATCATTAATGAAAATTGAATCAGATGCTAAAAATTCTTCAAGTTCAATATGAAGAATTTATTAAAGTATTCAAATAGAAGTGTTGCATAAAGAGTACCTCATTTAGGATAGGTACGGAGAACCGTATCATAAGTAAATGAGGTTTTTACGAAAATTACAGTACAGTCTGATACCGTCATCTTACATGACTCTAAAGGAAGATTACATTCATTAAGAATAAGTAAAGAAATGTATTGATATAGGGGGATAAATTATGATTATACGAAAAGCAGAGCAGGAAGACGCGAATAAAATCGCTAAAATTATGGTGGCTAGTTGGCAAAAAAATTTCAAAAATATTGTACCTGAAGAAATATTACAAGAAATGGATAGTATGAAAGTTTCGAAAGCTATAAGTAGTTCTATTGATAATGAAAACGTATTTGTAGCTGAACAGAATAATGAAGTTGTAGGCTTTGTTGGAGTAGGAGAGAACCGAATTAAAGAATGTCCAAATTGGGAGGCAGAGATTCAAGCGATTCATGTCGATTATGATGTAAAAGGAAGCGGAATTGGTACCCAATTATTAGAAAAAGCTTTTACAGAACTTAAAAATCGAAACCATCGAGTAGTTGGATTATCTGTTTTTGAAAATAATCCAGCCAATAAATTCTATAAAAAACTTGGTGGTAATCTAGTAGAGAAGCGTCTAAAGCTAATGGGTGGAGAAAAACTAAATGAAAATCTATATGAGTTTCAACTCTAGGCATTCCAATTACAAAGATTCTGTTTTCCCTATGTATTTTTTAATGTAATTTTTGATGAGTAATTATGTTTACATAATTGAAAGCAATAATTTAATTAGTTGCACTAGTGTTGCATAAAAAAATAATTAAGGTAGATTTATCTCTTGTTAACTTAATCGCAAGTCGTTTTCGCCAATTTTCTGGAAAAAGTCAATTGCTAACGCAAGGGATGACTTTTTCCAGAAAATTTTAATGTTATTCTGTTTTATCCACAACGGTTTGCGACGATTTACACTAAATCTGGCTCGAATAGTTTCTTAAAATACGCATATGGTTCAAATTGAACCGACCGCAACCGTCTCAAAATTTGAAAAGAAGTGTGTTTCAAACTGAGTTCGAGCTTTATGAGTAAGGTCAGTAAGTAAACGATCATTGCCAGACATAGCTGATTGGCCACACCATTTTCCGATTTTGAGAAAAAGGTTTTGATGGTCATGTGCTGCTTGATATGTTTAAAAAACAATTCAATCTGCCATCTTGACTGATACATTTTTCCTATTTCTTCCGCCGGAAGATCATGGTGATTGGTGACAATGCGTAGATCAGACCGTCCTTTTCGGCGAATGGTCACCAGTCGAAAGCGGCTAGTGAGGTAGTTTTGTTTCCCCAGTGCAACCAGCTGGTCACTAATGACATCGGATGATTCGGACGTATCAAATGCGTCAAGAACATGCACAATCGTATTTTTCTTCACTCGCGTGACAAAGAAGTAACCATCCCAATGGAGCTGATCGAACCGTTCAAAGTCCAAGTAGCCTCTGTCAAAAACGTAAGTCGCTAGGGGTTTATTGACTAGCACATCTAGAAAATCATGATCATGTTCCACAGCGTTAGAGATCTCAAACTGTTCAGGGTGAAGAGTGCCGTTTTCCATAAAACACACACTCAAATGTAGCTTGACACCAGATTTCGTTTGACGAAATTGAGCCCATGGATAGGACGGTTGGCTGAACGAAAACGTTGTGGAGTCGATTAGATAGACTCGTTTATTCGAATGACCCGCGGACTTTTGACGAACGAGTGACAATAACTGATAAAAAATCTCCAGTAGGACCTCATTATCGATAACTTTTAAAGCTCGAGAAAGCTGGGAATAACTGATTCGATTAACACCGACGGCCTTCTTTAACTTAGGGTCCACTAATTGTTGGTCTAGATGGCGTAGACTTTCCGTTTCGTTATTAATAGCGAAGAGAAATAGCTTAAGAACACGCTCAAACGTCAATTTCTTCGTGTAGGCATCAAATTGGTGGATTGACTGACGAGCCGTAAGGCTCAAATTTTCTGTTTTTATGAATGAAAACCATTTATTTATGGTCGTTTTTGTATTATACTTATCCATGTTGTAAGTCCTTTGTATTGGTCTTGGATAAGTCATCCATCTCTATTATAAAGGATTTTTTTATACCATGAAATGATTAAGAGTTTAATGCAACACTAGTGAATTAGTTGCAAAAAAGGACTACGGTTATTTCCAACATAAAAGGAGAGATGACGTTGAGTGCCGAGTTGAGCAATTGGGATCCACTAACCGTAAAAGAAGTGAGTGCTATTTTTTCCGAAACTCATATTAATTGGGGGATTGCTGGTGGCTGGGCGCTAGACTTGTACTTAGGAAGAAAAACACGAAAACATGATGACACAGATGTTGTAATTTTTCGGGAAGACCACCAAATCGTTTATCAACTCTTGAAAAATGAGTGGACTCTATACAAAGCAGAAGAGGGGAAGCTATCTCTTTGGTTAGAAGGAGAAGAACTCGATGTCGTCAACGATGTATGGGTCAAAAAGAACAGCCAATCTCCCTGGGCATTTCAAATTATGTTGATGGATAGTGAACTTGATAATTGGATGTACCAGCGAGAAAAGATGATTACATTCCCGAAAGCAGAATTATTTTATAAGAATAAAAATAATATTCCTTATTTAAAACCTACTATTCAATTGCTATATAAAGGTGGTTCATCGCAATTAAGAGAAAAGGATTCAAGAGACTTCCAAGTTGTTTTCCCTTCATTGTCTTTAAAGGAAAAAAGTTGGCTTCAAGAAGCGTTGAAGAAACAATTTCCTCTAGGCCATCCTTGGCTGAAATAATGATGAATCCAACATTAACAATGAAATTAACTGTATTTTTTTATAAACAATATCAAAAGAATCATTTACATACATTTCGAAGAACCGTATCATAAGTAAGGATTTTTTTATATAAGAAGTCATTTTATGAATTGTTGTGCTTCTACTATTATTCTATATAAGGAAAAAAAGCCTTCAACTATCAGACAAAGGATTAAAGAAAACTTCGTCAGATAGTTGAAGGCTTATCATTTAATTTCAAGAATAATTCTAGTTCTACTCTTCTGCAAACGACCTAGTAGACAAAATATTCAAGCTGTTTTCTTCATCCCAAAATAGTCTAGGTCCTCGCATTTCCAGTTCATAAACACCGTCTTCAGTTGTCACGGTGAAGATATCAGTTTCTTCGCTAAATTTAACTGTGTAGTCTTGATATTCAGTATAGTCCTCATTTTCATCTGGTTGCTCAAATGGCAGGTCGTAATTATCTGTGTATTCATTTATCCCGTAATATATCATCTCAGACGGATAAAAGCTAAGTAAAAGTCCACCATTATCAAAGGTTAATTGAACAGGCTCTTCTTCAATTGAAGCCTTGAACTCGTCATCAAAAGTAGTCTCCTCTTCTGAATCACACGCAGTCATTACTAAGAC
This sequence comes from Alkalibacterium sp. s-m-28, assembly GCF_054658175.1. Lineage (NCBI taxonomy): Bacteria > Bacillati > Bacillota > Bacilli > Lactobacillales > Carnobacteriaceae > Alkalibacterium > Alkalibacterium sp. s-m-28. The sequence continues at coordinate 46,436 of NZ_BAAGIQ010000002.1, read as the reverse complement.
AGAGAGACAAGCCATTCCAAAAACTCTTTTTTTCATATTATCATCCCCACATTTTCTTTTTCTTCGTCCACTAGATTGTCTATTCTAAGTAATATCTGAATTTAGATACACTATCAGTAGATTTATTTAATATAAAAATAAATTAATTTTATGAATATATTAAATATAATTATAATGAAATGGTTTATAGAAAGCAAATAAGGATACAGTCAATGAACGACAAACTATTAATCAATATATATTTAGTAAACCCAATTTACGTCTAATGAAATGTTTAAACTGGAAAACACCCTATTAAATATTTTTCGGAGTAACGTTTCACTTAATTTGACAATTCAAGACATCAAAAATAAGCTTTAATAAATGAATTAGTTGTTTATATTAATAAGTGATTCATATATAATCAATTTGATAGTAGAAAGTAATACTAAAAAATAGAGTTGCTGTAACCTTTAATAAGAAAGGCATATAGATGTGTTTGGGAGGAAAAGACATGGAAAATATCTTTTGGGAAATGGGTGCATTTTATATTGTATTCTTTATCGTTATAGCTGGTTTTATTTTTATGTTTGGTTATCTATTGATTAATGCTTATTTAAATTCTGTAGCTGAACCAGTTACAGTTAAGGCTGAGCTGGTGGAAAAGGACACAGTAACAAATGCACACAGCACAGGAGATAGTATGTCCAGCTCAACAACGTATTCTCTTTATTTTCAAACAGAAGAAGGAGAACGAATTGTGCTAGATGTTTCCAGAAAAAATTATCGTTTGTATGTTGTTGGAGATCATGGAAAGTTGACCTACCAAAGAAAGAGATTCAATAGCTTCGAATTAGAATAAATTTTAAGTAAAAGAATAAATCTTACAAGAGTAAAGTGACGTGAAGAATAAAAAGGTGACTAAATATTTTTAAATTGTTTTAGATTGAAAAAAATGTAAGCATATTGGCATCAGCCAGTATGCTTACATTTATGATATTTAGAAGTTTACTTAGCGCGTTTCACTTCAATACGGTAACCATCAGGATCTGTTACGAAGAAGTAGCTTGGTGTGCCACCTGAGAGGCCTTTTAGCTCACCTGTTTTATATGCTGAAGCTTTACATATGTCGTGCATTTTTTCCAGGTCATCGACTCTCACACCTAGGTGACTGAAGCCGTCTCCGACTGTATAAGGATCGGCATCGTAATTGTAAGTCAGCTCGATTTGTACGGAAGAACCGGGAGAGTTCAGATAAATCAGATCAAATTTGTTTTCTGGGAATTCTCTTCGGCTGGCTATTTCAAAATCAAATAGATTGGTATAGAAGTCCAGCGTCGCATCAATGTCTCTGACGCGCAGGCAAATTTCAACGAGTTCTTGGTTCATAATATCATCCTCCAATAATGTCTTATCTTCATTCTATCATGAATAAGGCCACTACGCATTTTTGAACTAACTGATTGGATGAACAACTCGCTCATCCAGGACAAGTCAGCTTAAGAATCCATCATATTTTAAACAAAAAATCAGTGATGAGTACTGAAGGAACATACCCTCAGAGCATCACTGATTTTTTATTGGGTAATTAAAGACTTAAATATTCAACCAGGCGCCTATGAAGAAGGTGATGATGATTGGAACGGGTATGACGGCTGAATTGATGATCGATGTCATAAAGGTGGTCTGTTTGTCTTGTTCCTTCATGAAGATACGAATATTTTTCAGGACATATGGGAAAGTCAATAAGGACAATGCCACTAACCTTGGGAAGGTCCCAAAAATGACGGATAAAATGATCGAAATATAAGCAGCGTAGTAAAAATATCTGTAGACCGTCAGCGCTTTGTCTACGCCGATATGATAAGGCAGGGTGAACCGGTTATCTTCAATATCTTCTTCCAGGTCGCAGATGTTATTGGCCAGTAAGATGGCCATGACTGTAATCGATGTAGGAACGGATGCGACGATGAACTGGCCGATCGTGACCAGGTCGAATTGAACGACGTCAAAGGCGTTGACGTAAACCATGGCTGTAAAGATACAAAAGCCCATAGATAAGCCGACGAAGAATTCCCCCGTAGGTGTACTGGAAATGGGAATAGGCCCGAAGGTATAGAGCGCACCGATCAGCATTCCTCCGAAGCCGATAAAGAACAGGATAGGCGAGGTCTGAAGCGCTAAGCACAAGCCAATGACTAAGGCGACTGCTCCGGAAATAATATAGGCGATCCGGACATTGTTAAGCGGGATGTTTTCTTTACCTACGACCATTTCCTGAGTAATGTCCGAGTTCTTGTTATCTGCAATATAGTAATCTAAGTAGCTGTCACGAATGTTGACGGCTATGTGGAAAAGGACGACCGTAAGCATGCCTAGAAGTGAAAAGACCGGACGGAAGCTGTCGTAATTGTACCAGGCATAGAGGATACCGATAAGGGCAGGAAAGATACTGGTTGTAGTAGTTTCCAATTGGGCAAGTAATATATATTGTTTGACTGTCATAATACTCTCCTTTTCTAATCTTCTCTTGTCAGTAGGGTCTTGGTCAATGAATACAGGACATCTTTTCCAGAATGATCTGGAAGGCTGTCAATGGATGCCAGAGCTTTATCAATGTAATGCTTTACAGTAAGGTGGGCCCATTCGATGCAGTCATGATCATGCAGCAAAGTGACCAGGGAGTCCAGTTCCGTATCAGACAAGTCCTCGCCTTTTTCTAAAAGAGGAAGAAAGGCTTCTTTGTTGCTCTCCAGGCCTAGAATGAGCGGGAGGGTGTAGATGCCTTGTTTCACGTCGTTTAAAACGGGTTTTGAGAGCTTTTCTGAAGTCTGCGTGTAATCCAGAATATCATCCAGCATCTGAAAAGCGATGCCGATATCCTGACCGATCGACCGGCTGAGTTCAATAATCTCGGGATCAGATTGGCCAAGGTAGGCTCCTTCATAACAGCTCAGTTCAAATAGCTGAGCGGTCTTGCCTTTAATGCTTTCTAGATAGTCAGTATAGGTGATGTCTGTATTGTAGACATGGGACATCTGATTAAGCTCACCCATCAGGACCCGCTTCATCGACTGGGTATTCAGCTGAATAAGATCGATGGAGTCCGTTGCCTCTGCCAGCAGTTCGAAATACACCGAAATCAGCAAATCCCCTGTATAAACAGCCACGTCTTGGCCATGCTTGGACTGGACCGTCTCACTTCCGCGGCGCGTGTCTGACTCGTCTATGATGTCGTCATGAATGAGTGTGGCTAAATGCAGAACTTCTGTCGAGGCAGCGGCCGCTATGATTTTTTTATGTGTATCTTTTGAAACAGAACCTAATTGTGAAAAAAGCAGAAGGTAAGCGGGTCTAAGTAATTTTCCCTGACTCTTTATCAGAGCCGTGACCGTTTTTTCAATTTCCTTATTTTCAATGGTGATTTTTTCTATAATAAGTTCAAGACACTCCAGTAAAGAGGCTTGAATAGTAGGATAAGTGTCCCACAATGGATGAGTTTTAATCATACCGCTCTCCTTCGTTAACCAATGAGGCGTTGGTTCATTTTAATGCTAACAAGTGTTACTTATTAAGTATATACGAAATTCCAGGAAATCGTGCATAAAAAAATCCGGCAACTTATTGAAAATTGTGTGAAGGTAGAAGAATGATATAGTACATGTAATCTTTATCCAGGTGTTATCTCTTCATTTGTAGGGAGTACAGTGATCAAACTAAGCAATAAAAATGTTTATACATATGCCTTAGAGTGGTAGACTGGAGACTTCAGACGGTTCTACTAAAAGAATCTGGATTTATTAAGGAAAAAAATATTAAGCTGAAAGATGCTGTTTGCATTCAGCAAAGAAAAAGAAAGCAGGAATCTAAAATCAAGACATCATTCGAATCATTCGGGATCAGTCCCGAGATAGTAAAAGCACTGACAATTCTGCGCTACTTCAACCCGACGGCGGTGCAGGAAGCGGTCGTTCCGTTGGCATTAGAGAATAAAGACATTATCGTGGAATCTCAGACAGGGAGCGGCAAGACTGTCGCTTTCGGCATTCCCCTGTGTGAACAGGCAGAGTGGGAAGAGAATAAGCCTCAGGCACTGATCATGGTTCCGACCCGTGAGCTGGCTCTGCAGGTCAAGGAGGATCTGATGAATGTCGGCCGGTTGAAGCGGATAAAGGTCACAGCCGTATTTGGTAAGGCCCCCTTCAAAACGCAGAAGTCCGAACTGAAGCAGAAAAGTCATATCGTAGTCGGTACGCCGGGGCGCTTATTGGAACACTTGAAAGAAGGGACTCTGGTCGTCGACAAAGTCAGCAGTATCGTTCTAGACGAGGCAGATGAAATGCTCAACATGGGCTTCATCGATCAGGTGGAGGATATTATTGCACACTTGCCGCAGGAACGCCAGACAATGCTGTTTTCCGCAACCATGTCGGAGGAAATCAACCGGCTGGCCAGTTTTTACATGCGTGACGACCGGAAATCTGTCAAAATCGAGGCTTCTGAACAGAACACGCCAAAGATTCTTCATTCCTATATCAACGTGGAAGAAGCAGGTAAGCAGAGACAGCTCATGGATCTATTGACTGTAGAAAATCCCGATGCCTGCATTATCTTCTGTAACACGAAAGACACCGTTGATGCGGTGGAAACGTATCTGAATAAAGCGGACCTGCCGATCGATAAGCTGCACGGCGGGATGGATCAGGATGACCGTCTGGCTGTCATGGATGCCTTCCGATCTGGTAGACTTCGTTATCTGGTGGCGACCGATGTAGCGGCTCGTGGGATCGACGTAGACAATCTGACACATGTCGTGAATTATGATGTGCCATTTGAAAAAGAGAGCTATACGCACCGGACCGGTCGTACTGGCCGGGCTGGCAGAAGAGGACTGGCATTGACCATGGTCAGTGAGCAGGACCAGAGACGCTGGCAGGATATTCTCGCCTTCGCTTTCAATGATGGCCAGGAACTGACAGAAATTTTTGCGCCTAATGAACGTCTGGTAGCCCGTTCGAAAGCAGCGTTTGACAAGAAAATAAATGCACGAATCAAGCCGAAAAATGCCCGAAACAAAGAACTTAACAAAGACATCACTAAGGTCTACTTCAATGGCGGCAAGAAGAAAAAGCTGCGTGCCGTTGATTTTGTGGGGACACTGACCAGTATCAGAGATGTATCAGCCGAAGATATCGGCATCATCACGATTCAGGAAAATGTGACGTACGTTGAAATCATGAACGGCAAAGGACCTTACGTCATTTCTCAAATGCAGGACCGGACCGTTAAAGGCAAGACGCTGAAAGTCCGCAAAGCTCGTAAGTAATGTTCAGGTTTATTAGTAAACGTTGTTAGGGCTAGACTTGAGTGTATCTTTCGATCATATATAGAATAAAAAATAACTAGTTGATAGAAGAGTTATCGTCCAGCTCATAAGAAGACATACAATAATATGGAATATGATAGTGGGGGATAGCCGTGTCAAAGATCTTAGATGAAGATTTAATTTATGAAATCCTATCTGTCGTAGAAGAAATACCAATCGGTAAAGTGGCGACATATGGCCAGATTGCCAGACTGATTGGAAGAGAACGGAACGCTCGATTAGTGGGACGGGTTTTGAGCATGGCAGAGTTCTACGGGAGCTATCCATGCCACAGAGTAGTCAATCATGCGGGAAGGCTGACACCTGGCTGGGGCGAGCAGAGAGACTTGCTTGAGGCAGAACATGTTCCAATAAAAAACGAGACCCACGTATATATTAAAGCCTGTCAGTGGCGGATCTAAATGAACTGAGTATAAGGGTGAAGAAGAGGATGGCACATAGCCTTATAATAAGGAAATAAAGTAAGGAAGACCAACAGGATCTGTAGAAGCGATATAAGCAGTAGAAAAAGGGTATGACACTGATGTCGTACCCTTTTTTACAGCATTTAAATTAGTATTCCCAGGACTTCAGTTCATCGATTGTAATGTCTTCTTCGACGTAATTATCGACCATGAAGCCACTTAAGTTTGAGAATTCTTTATAGAATAAGTCATAAGCAGTCATGTCGGTATTGAAGTTATCTTCGTTCAGTTTCATGATCAGCTCTTCTGTTTCAGCCTGAGTGTCACTGTCTAGTTCCCAGCTGTCCGGTCGTAGTCGTCCTTCGTCATCGTATTCAGGCTTGTCTCCGTAGATCATCTCACGGTAAATTCTGTCCTGATGCATGATCGGTGTTTCGTGCGTGCCTTTTTCAGACATCACTTTGTACAGGCCGATACAGTAGACGATAAAGAAAGGAATGACTGAGCTGGCTTTAGTCGTTACCGCTGTTGCAACAACGATTTGAGCTTTTCCGTTGATATCTGCCAGGAGCTTGTTGATGTTGTCTGCTTTGACGTCACAGTCTGCTTTTGCCTGTCCGAGGGTACCTCCGCCGTAATAAGGGCGATTCAGTTCTGTACCTAAATATGAATAATTGGTCGTCAGTACACCATCGGACAAGACATCAGCTTCTTTGAGCGCCTTCATCCATAGTTCCCAGTCTTCGCCACCCATAACTTTAACGGTATCTGCGATTTCCTGTTCAGTTGCAGGCTCCAGAGTATCTGTGAAGAATTCTTCTTTCTGCATGTTGATGTTCGGTCCGACTACTTTATCTCCAATCGCTTTGATTGAAGAGGTGTAAGTTTCACCAGTATCCGGATCAGTGCGGCGTCCGCTTGCTAGACTGTAGACCACAAGATCAACTTTTCCGCCGAATTTGTTTTTGATGTAGTCGATGACTTCCTGCTTAGCATCATGGCTGAAAGCGTCAGTTACGAAGTTCTTAGCTACCAGTCCTTCTTTTTCGGCTGCTTCGCGGAAAGCGATGTTGTTGTACCAGCCGGCTGTTCCCAGATTACGTTCGCTCTTAGGGCCTTTTTCAAATGAGACACCGATCGTATCTGCCCCTGCTCCAAATGCCAGACTGATTCGGGTAGCCAGTCCGTAGCTTGAAGAAGCACCGATGATCAGGACCTTTTTAGGTGCATCGTAGTGCCCCTTACTCTTCACATACTCGATCTGGTTCAATACTTCTTGCCTGCACCCCAGTGGATTGACCCCCAAGGCCACATTCCCCCGGATATTCTGCTTGAATTTCATTGTTCTTACCCCCAAAACTTATTATAGAGATATAATAGCAGAAAAAAGAGGCTGAGAGAAACGCACATTAATGAACCTGGAGATTATGGTTGTGAGGCTATGCTTATATAGTGACAGGAAGGTAGGAGGTGGCTTAAAAATAAGTAGCTGGATATATTTTTTTAACAGGTTTTGTCAGTACTTAGAATCATAGTGCTGATGTTTCGCGCATTAGTATACTTGTTTACAACCTAATCATAATTGTAAACAATTTACAGCTAACCGTTTTGATGATTGACAGATTCAAGCACAAAACTCCTGTATAAGTTAAATACCAAACTTTAATTTAGTTAATTCATTAATGAAACGACTGTGAAATAATTGGGAGTCCATATAGAAGTTTTCACCAAGCGACTGCAAAATAGAAAACTGACTTTAGTTGCCGGTTAAATTTTGTGGTAGTGAATTGATAGAGTATAAAATACCCTATGTGGGTATAAAAAATTAGTATACTCAATATAAATAGACTACAAGGCTGATAGACTTTTACTTTTTATAAAAAAAGCACATGAAATTTCGATTATTTTGCTTATTATTAGAAGTTATGCTGGGAAAAGACATATATATGTATAGATAAATAATATCTTCTTGTTTTTATGGTAGAAGCTGGACTACGGTAAAAATTCACAAACTAGAGATTAATAGATTTTTTTAAAAGACACAAACGCCTTTATAAAGGGATTATAGTGAGATCGGGTTGAGTAAACAATGACAAATACGAATAAGCAACTTGACAATAATACCGTATAGGGTATATTATGTGTTTGTGACATTGACTCGTATAGATCAAACAACAGATTACAATCTGCTTGATCTATATAATAGATACCCAATTGGGAAAAATAAGTGAGGGATGCTTAATGAGCGAACAGAAAAAAACCAATATTATCTTATTTAGTGGAGACTATGATAAGGCTATGGCAGCTTATATTATTGCAAACGGAGCAGCTGCGTATGATCATGAAGTGACGATTTTCCATACGTTTTGGGGGTTGAATGCCTTACGTAAAGACGAACCAATTCAGGTTAAAAAGAACCTGCTTGAAAAAGCATTCGGAAAAATCATGCCGAGAGGTCCAGAAAAAATGGGACTATCTAACATGAATTTTATGGGAATTGGACCAAAACTGATAAAAAAAGTTATGAAAAAACACAATGCAATGCCACTGTCCGATTTAATTGAAATGGCTGAGGAACAGGAAATAAATTTGATTGCATGTACGATGACAATGGATTTGCTTGGTCTGGATAAAATCGAATTAAGAGAGTCAACTGAATATGCTGGTGTTGCAGCATACTTGGCTGAAGCTGAAGACGGCGCAGTCAATATGTTTATTTAAGCCAACGTAACTAAAAAAAATAAATTTCAACCTAAAGGAGATGGAAAGAGTGAAAGAAATAGCACATGACTTATTAGTTGATGCGAAAGGTTTAGCTTGTCCGATGCCGATAGTCCGAACGAAAAAGGCATTGAAAGATATAAAATCTGGACTAATAGTACAAGTTCAAGCGACTGATAAGGGATCAACAGCAGACTTGAAAGCATGGGCAGAAAAGACCGGACATGACTACCTTGGAACGGTCGACAGTGAAGGTGTGCTGAAGCATTACCTCCGATCGTCAGGTGAAGGGAAAAACACGTCACCTTATCCGAATTTGACCTCCAATGATGAACTGAACAAGCTACTTCAAACTGAAAAACAGTTGACGGTCCTTGATGTCCGAGAACCGGAAGAATACGAAGAGTTTCATATTCCGGGAGCTACCTCTATTCCACTAGGGGATTTAAAAGACAGAATGAGTGAACTGTCTGACGATAAACCTATTTATGTTGTGTGCCGGACGGGCAATAGAAGTGACATGGCTGCAAGTCTTTTAGCCGAAAATGGGTACAGAGACGTTGTAAACGTCAAACCGGGCATGAGTGAATGGAATAATGAGAAAGTAAACGTGACTCTATCTGCTTTAACAGCAAAAGAACTGGCACAGAAAGTCATTTCGAAAGAAGATCTTTTTATACTGGATGTAAGAAACGAAAATGCTTTTGAAGACTGGAAAGTTGATGGAGTTAACTTTGAGTATTTAAATATCCCATATTTCGACTTACTGGATGGAGTTGAAGATGTTCTGACTCAGCTTCCTTCAGATAAGGAATTACTGGTGGTTTGTGCAAAAGAGGGTTCATCGGTGATGGTTGCTGAGATGCTCGTTGAAGAAGGTGTATCTGCCTCTTATCTTTCAGGTGGAATGAAAGCATGGAGTGAATACTTGGAACCAGTAAAAATAGACGACTTGAAAGAGGGAGGCGAATTGTACCAATTTGTTCGACTTGGTAAAGGATGCTTGTCTTATATGGTCTTGTCTGGAACTGAAGCAGTAGTGATAGACTCAGCTCGAATGATAGATCCCTACTTGAAACTCGCAGAGGATAATGGGGCAACCATTACAAATGTGCTAGATACACATCTTCATGCTGACCATATTTCAGGCGGACGCGAAATTGCTCGCAAAACAGGTGCCGCATACTGGCTGCCTCCTAAGGATATAGAAGAAGCTGCCTTTGAGTTCAACCCGCTCGAAGAAGGTACTTCTATAAAAGTCGGCGAGTCCAGAATTAATGTGAATGCCTTGTATACACCAGGTCACACAATTGGTTCAACATCGTTTATAATTGATGAGGCTTATTTACTGTCAGGTGATATCTTGTTTGTAGATTCAATCGGACGTCCAGACTTGGCTGGTAAGGCTGAGGACTGGGTCGGCGACTTGAGATCCTCACTTTATAATACTTATAAAAAATTGCCTAAAGAATTAACTGTTCTTCCAGCACATTTCATGATCGTTGACGAATTGAATGATGACGGCAGTGTTGCTGAGAAACTTGGCGTTCTATTTGAAAATAATCATGGTTTGAATATTGAGAGTGAAGAAGAATTTCGTTCTACTGTAACAAAAAACCTTCCTAAACAGCCAAATGCTTATCAGAATATTAGGCAAACTAATATGGGGAAATTAGATCCAGATAAAGATGAGCAACGTGAAATGGAAATCGGACCAAACCGTTGTGCAGTTAGATAAGTTAAATATATATAATTTAAGTATAATTTTGAAGGAGACAATAATATGAACGTACACAAAGTTTTAGATGCAAAAGGATTAGCTTGCCCAATGCCAATTGTTAAAACAAGAAAAGAAATTAAATCGATGAACACAGGTGAAATTTTAGAAGTTCAGGCAACGGATAAAGGGGCTTTGAAAGATTTCCAAGCATGGGCAAAATCTTCCGGACATGAATTGTTAGATACCAATGAAACAAATGATGTCTTGACATTCCATATTAAAAAAGGGGAATAGCTGATTAAATTTGGAGAGACAAAAATAGTCTCTCCTTTCCTTAGTCAGTTGTATAGGAGGATTTTATGGATATCTCATATATAGTTACAATTTTTCTTATTGGATTTATCGGTTCGTTTATATCCGGTATGGTAGGAGTGGGCGGATCGATTATCAAGTACCCGATGCTTCTGTTTATCCCCCCTATGTTAGGGTTTAGTGCGCTAACAGCTCATGAAGTATCTGGTATCAGTGCCGTACAGGTCTTTTTCGCAACAATCGCAGGTGTGTGGGCATACAAAGGCACAGGGTATTTACACAGGAAGCTAGTTATCTATATGGGAAGTAGTATCTTGCTGGGAAGTTTCATCGGAGCTTTTGCTTCGGGATTTTTTGAGGAAACTGCTGTCAATTTGGTCTATGCAATACTGGCAACAATTGCAGTCGTCATGATTTTGATGCCTAAAAAGCAAATTCCTGATCAGCCCGCGCATTTAATTTCTTTCAACAAACCACTTGCTTCCGGCCTTTCTTTTGTCGTTGGAGTTGCTTCGGGGATTGTTGGTGCAGCTGGATCATTTCTGTTGATACCTATTATGCTCACCGTTTTGAAGCTACCGACACGAGTCACTATAGCAACCTCACTTGCCGTTACCTTTTTATCGTCTATTGGTTCTACAGTAGGAAAAGTAGCAACCAATCAAGTGCTCTTTATGCCGGCAGCGGTTATGATTATTGCGAGCTTGATTGCTTCACCTATCGGAGCTAAAATTGGTCAGCGGACAAATACCCAGGTGCTGCAATGGATTTTAGCTATGCTCATTTTAGGCACTTCTATCCAGATCTGGTACAACCTTATATGGTAAGAGCAGGAATAGTTTAATCAAATAAGACTCCTGTTGATTCCGTCTAAAAAGATGGAATCTAGGGCTGCAAAAAAGTCCGTAAAAAAAATGGGATCCGCTGAAAGTCTACTTGAGATTTTCAGCGGATCTTATTTGTTTATACAAAATAAACATAGCTTTGATATAATGAAAACACGCATTGAGTAGATATATAAAGTATGCTTCTTGTGCATGCTCAACTTTTCAGGAACTGGAGAAGCTTACCGTTTTGAAATAGATTTCTCGTACTAAATAACTAAACATTCTACTTTATCAGATAGGATGTTGGGGTGAAATCTAAAACTCAATAGCATATCAATTAATTCTAGAAAATATACTGGAGGCATGTGACATGAATCATTGTGGAACTCAGGAGATAGAATCAGAACGGTTACTATTGAGGAAATTTGAAGAAAATGATGCGGATTTGATGTATAAAAACTGGGCCAATGATACTGAAGTGACGCAATTTTTAACATGGCCTGCACATGAAAACAGTGACGAGACGCGTTCTCTGTTGAAAAACTGGATTTTAAGCTACGATGATCCGGATACATACAGATGGTGCATAATATTAAAGGAAACTGGAGAACCGATTGGAAGTATCAGTGTAGTATCGATAAGCCCAAGGGTAGAGTCCGTTGAGTTAGGTTACTGTATTGGAAAAGAATACTGGAATAAAGGACTCATGACTGAAACACTAAAGGAAATCGTCTTCTTTCTATTCAAAGATGCTGATGTAAATCGTATTGAAGCCCATGTAGATCCAAGAAATGTGGGCTCTGGGAAAGTACTCGAAAAATCTGGTCTTACATATATAGGGCTTAGAAGACAAGTAGCCATAAACAATACTGGCCTCTGCGATATCATGACATATGAAATTATACGACAAGATTATTCTTCATTTTAAAATCATCTGGATCTGCTGTTAAGATTACTTTTTTCGAGATTTTGTTCACTAAAAGAGGGAGGACCTGACCTTACTTCTTTACTCTCAGTTGAGCATAAGATCTGATACTGAAGATGTTGAGTACAATGGTGACAAGTAGAAGAATGCCGGCTACCCAAGTCAGTACGGAGCTGGTATCAAGTAAGGCTCCCCAATCCTGAATCTGGACTAGGTGATTGTTGTACAGGAGATGTAACCATAAGGCGGCAGTACAAAAGGCAAAACTGCTCAGAACAAGTAGCGACTGATTGTAAGTTCGTCTAATCGGTCGGACAATTTGATAAGCTGGAATGGCCCAGGCTAACAGCCCGAAAAACAGACTGGCGACATTTAACCACTCATATGCAAATTCTTGAGACATAAGGGATATCCTCCTCATCACTGATTTGCTTATAGTATAATCTAAGTAGATAGAAAAGAATACCTCTATTATGACATTATTTCTAAAAACATAAGGACTGTCATGCAAAATAAAATCATAAGGTAAGGTTATAGAATAATATAAAAAGGAGCGAGTCAAATGCATGTTTATCCAGTCAAAGCATTTTCTGATAACTACATTTGGGTGATCGAAGAGGGTCAAGAGGCAGTCGTTGTAGATCCTGGAGAATCTGAAGGAGTCATCAAACATCTGAAAGATAAGGATTTAGTCCTGCATGCGATTATTTTAACCCATGAGCATAATGACCATATAGGCGGAGTGAAAGCTGTTCTTAAAGAGTACCCTGGAACACCGGTATATGGGCCAGTAGAAACGAAGCAGCTGGCTGATCATATTGTCAAAGATGGGGACACATTTACATTGTTGAATCAGACATTCAAGGTGATGAAAACGGCAGGACATACCTATGAGCACATCAGTTATCTGACAGAAGGAGCCCTGTTCTGTGGAGATGCTCTGTTTTCCGGAGGGTGCGGACGAGTCTTTACTGGAGATTATGAAGCGCAGTATGAGGCCCTGCAGAAATTTAACACGCTCGATGACGATATTCTAGTGTATGCGGGTCATGAATACACTCAGACGAATCTGACGTTTGCTCAGTTGGTTCAGCCCGATAATCAGACGATTACGGATGCGCTTAAAAAAGTTGAGGAGATGAGAGAGCAGGATAAACCTACTTTGCCGTCTACCATTGGAAAAGAGAAGGCTATTAACCTATTTCTCAAGGCGGAGACACTTGAAGACTTTATTAGTCTACGAAACGCACGTGATGAGTTTTAACGGAATTAACTCCTAGATGGTGACGAAAGTGTGATTTTTTAACTGAAGAGGTAAAAAAGGGGCTAATATTTTTCGGACTTATGATGCGGGGTTAGAGGAAGTATATTATAATTATGAAAATGTTGAATCCTTTCAGCTCGAGCCCGATTCCCCGCAAATGAATAGTTGATTTGAAAAACTAGCCTATGACACCCCCCTATTCAGGTAAGGTGTCGTAGGCTAGTTTGTTTATAATATCAGAATGGTCAGGATAAGTCTTTAACAGATCGTCTTTAGTAAAGAGTGTGAATTACGAAAAATCAAAGCCTGGGATGACTGCACAGCTGACCAGTGCGTAGCCTTGTTCGACAGTTGATCCGAAAATGGTTCCGGCCGGCACGGTATGATGCAGCTGCTGGTCAGTTTCCAGTCCCAGGGTCGTCTCAGTATATGTCCCTTCTGGAGTCAGAGAATGAACCGTGAGTGGATTGCCGTCGTGAAAGAACCATAGTTCATCAGAAGACAGCCGATGAAGATGAGACGGGTTGTTTTCCGTCAGTAGAAAATAGATGTTAGTATATAAGGGCAAGGATCTGTCCGGCTTATTGTACTGGGCGTCGGACAGATCCGTCTGCCGGTAATATCCACCTTCAGGATGCGGCTTCAGATCGAGCTCCTTGATCCATTGCTGAGCGGTTTTCATTGGATGACCTTCTTTCAGTGTAGTATTCCTTTGTTTGCAGTTTATCATAGTCGGCTTACTGAAGAAGCAGTGCCTATAAGTTCTTCTGATGTGTCCTGTCGATCAGTACAGTCAGTACGAACAGCATGAGTGTCAGTACAGCAAGAAAGACTGGAAACAGATCAATGCCGATCGACTGGAACACCACACCTAGTAGAGGCGGAACAGCAATGATGCCGACGGAACCGGATGCGACCTGGAGCCCGATGATGCTACTGGAGAGCTGATCACCGAAGCGACGAGGCGTTTCATGCATCATTGTCGGGAAAATCGCGGCACAGCCCAGACCGATTAGAGCCAGCCCGATGTATAGCAAGGCATCAGTTCCAAATGCAGTGGCACCGATACCTACTATCAGCAGGACCATACTTAAATAGAGAATTTTCTGATTAGACAGCCAGAAGGTAACGAAGCCGGAAGCGACTCGTCCAAGCGTTAGACTGGTAAAGAAGATGGACAGGATAAAACTGGCTGTTGCCGGTGTCAGGTCTTTTATATTGATCAGATAGGTACTCCCCCATAGGAACACGATTCCTTCAATCGATACATAAATCAGAAAAGATAGAAGGGAGTAACCGATGGCCTTGTTTTTTTTAAATAGTGACGGTGTAAGGGACAGGCTATCTTCCTGAGCCCGGACAGTGGATTCGCTCTGCCACATAGGAAGAGAGAAGAAAAGAACGAGAGCAATCAGGAGTTGTATCCCGGCAATGACAGCATAACCGACACGCCAGGAGAACTGACTTCTGAGGGTGAAACCCATGATCAGAGGACCGGCTGTTGCGCCTACACCCCAGAAAGCATGAAGCCAGTTCATGTGGTAAGCCTTAAGGTTTTCTGAAACATAGTTGTTCAAGGAGGTGTCGATTGCACCGGCCCCTAATCCCAGCGGAAGCGCAACAACGAGCAGGAAGTAAAAGTGCCGGGACAGTGCGAATCCGGCCAAGCCTAAAGAAGTCAGGAGCACACTAGTGAACACAAGCTTGCCCGTTCCAAGTTTTCTGGTCAGACGAGCGGTCTGCAGACTGGACAGCACCCCGCAGGCAGCTACGGTCATGGAGATGATACCTGCCGCACTCTGCTGAACAGGGAAGTCGGACTGCATTTCAGGCCAGGTGACGCCTAAGAGTGAATCCGGCAGACCAAGGCTGATATAAGTAAGGTAAATGATTAATATAAAGATGATTTTCTTCACGCAAATGTCCTCCACACGGTTATATGATATGTAAAGTAACATGACGGTGTTTAAATTAAAGTGATGGATCCGTCATACCAGATAACTATAGATAATTCGGCCATGTTTGTCAAAATCCATTAACTATAAAACAATATTTCTCATTTAATCACCTGACTCATTAAGTTTCAACTACATTTTAGCCAAAAATAAAAAGTATAGATACAGAGTTTCAGAAAGTTCTTCAGAACAGATTGGAAACGTTCACAATATGGTACAATGATTCATAAATATTAAGATTTATTGACACTAAGTTTTAGAATGATACTATCAAAATATAAAAGGAGAGTATATATGGAATTGGTGACTATTAGGCTTCGAGAATATCTGGATGAGGCGACAACAACCGAGGAAGCAATCATAAATTTTATTTTAAAACATACTGAAAGCGTTTCTAAAATGTCTATATATAAATTGGCTGAAGAAACATACACTTCTCCTTCATCAATAATCAGATTATGTAAAAAAAATGGCTTCGACGGCTACAAGACTTTCTTAAAATCGCTAGTATATGAGCTGGCTGTTAGAGATAATTACAAGTCCAAAGAAATAAGTAATATAACACGTAACGATAAAATGAGCGAGATTATTTACAAAGTTAGCCATAAGAATATCCTTTCAATAGAAGAAACAAGTGACTTACAAGATGCTGACCTACTGGAACGTTGTGTAGATAGTATCTTGGAATGTGAAAAACTTATTTTCTTTGGAATAGGGGCTTCATTAATCGTCGCGAAAGATGCTCAGCTGAAATTCATACGTATAAATAAGATGGCGTATGTAAGTGAAGACTGGCACACTCAATTACTAATGGCTAAGAATATAAGCGAAAAGGACTTGGCTATCGTACTTTCTTATTCTGGGCAAACAAAAGAGATGATTAGCTGTGTAAATGAAGCGAAACTGGCAGGAGCAAAAGTTATATCGATTACAAAGTATTCGGATTCTCCTATAGTAAAGTTAGCTGATCTTAATTTATATGTAGCAGCCAATGAATATGATTTCAGGAGTGGTGCTATGTCTTCGCGAATTGCTCAGCTAAATTTGATAGATATTATGTTCACTGCCTTTGTAAACAAACAATATGAGCAATCTCTCGAGATACTAGAAAAAACGCAATTGAGAAAGGAGAATTACGAAGATGGTTAATCTATCAAAAATGACCACCGAGAAGCAGAATGAACGAACAATGAATTTTGACTCTATGAGCTATTATGATGCACTTGCAATAATGAATGAGGAAGATCAAAAAGTTCCTCTAGTAATTAAGGAGGTGATTCCTAAAATTGAAGAAGCGGTAGTAACAGTAGTAGAACAGTTCAAAAAGGGTGGTCGCCTGATCTATGCTGGTGCAGGAACCAGTGGAAGATTAGGAGTATTGGATGCTGCTGAATGTCCTCCAACTTTTGGAACGACAAATGAAATGGTCATAGGGTTAATTGCTGGTGGTAAAGAGACATTT
Organism: Alkalibacterium sp. s-m-28; assembly: GCF_054658175.1. NCBI lineage: Bacteria > Bacillati > Bacillota > Bacilli > Lactobacillales > Carnobacteriaceae > Alkalibacterium > Alkalibacterium sp. s-m-28. Next base: position 29,481 of record NZ_BAAGIQ010000002.1, on the reverse strand, counting down.
ACTGAAGCGATTGAAGGTGCAGAAGACAGTGAAAATCTGGGTAGTGATGATTTACAGAAACTTAACTTAACGTCTAAGGATGTAGTTATCGGTTTGGCAGCAAGTGGACGGACCCCATACGTAAAAGGGTGTTTGAATTATGCAAATGAAGTTGGTGCAGCTACAGTTTCTATCAGTTGTAACGAAAGTAGTGAAATTGGCCTGTTGAGTGATATTCCTATTGATGTTTCTGTAGGACCAGAAGTCTTAACTGGGTCAACAAGACTTAAAGCGGGGACAGCACAAAAACTAATTTTAAACATGATATCTACGGTCTCGATGGTTGGCATAGGAAAAGTTTATAAGAATCTTATGGTAGATGTGCAACCAACAAACAAGAAGTTAGAAGAAAGAGCGATTCAAATTGTCCGCTCAAGCACTAGTTCCTCTCGAGAAGCAGCAGTCACGGCCTTAGAAAAAAGCAATTATAATGTAAAGGTAGCAATTGTCAGTATTTTACTTAATGTAGATAAAGAAACCGCGATGAGAGAGTTGGAATTGGCAGATGATCATGTTAAACAGGCATTAAATAATTTCACTAATAAAAAAGGAGGAACTTAAATGAAAGTATTAATGGTATGCTCAGGTGGAATGTCCAGTGCGATTGTAGTGAAATCGCTCAAACAGGAAGCAGAAAAGCAAGGTGTAGATTTAGATATCAAAGCAGTAGGTACGGGAGAATTCGAAGAGGAAGTTAAGAACGACTACGATTATGCTCTAGTTGCACCACAAGTTAAACATAGATTTAAAGATTACAAAGCATCAGCAGATGCAGCAGGAGTTCCTTGTGAACTCATTCCACCAAGAGGTTATACACCATTAGGAGCACCTAGTTTAATCAAACAAATACAAGCTGGAGTAAATTAAAGAAAGGATTGAATCATTATGATGGAAAAGTTTTTAAATTGGTTAGAAGAAAAGTTTATGCCTCCAATGGCTAGACTTGCAGAGCAAAGACACTTAAAAGCTGTTCGTGATGGTGTTATCTCGACATTACCATTAATTATTGTCGGGTCGTTCTTTATTATCATAGCACAGCCACCTGTTGAAGCATTGCAAGAAATGGTTGCTCCTTATGTTGGAGACATTATGATTCCTTTTCGTATGACAGTTGGACTGATGAGTGTCTATGCTGCTTACGGTATGGGTTACAGTTTAGCTAGATCATATAAGCTTGATGGAGTGTCCGGTGGGGTCCTATCACTCGCCACGTTCCTTATGATGAATGTACCACTAAACGTTGACGGTGTTATTAATGAGGCTGTCGAAGCAGGAATAGAAGGAGCTGCTCCTATGGGGTGGGTACTGCCGATGGGCAATCTCGGCGGAGCCGGTATGTTTACAGCTATTTTGTCTATGATTGTTGCGGTTGAAATTATGAGATTTATGACGGTTAAAAACTTTACATTAACAATGCCTGAACAGGTGCCTGAATCAGTTGCACGTTCTTTTGAAGCGTTGTTTCCAGCTACAGTTGTAATTATCTTGGCTTGGATTGTCCGCGTAATGCTGAACTTTGATATAAATGAATTGTTGATGTCAATATTCTCACCACTCATTGAAATTTCTGGAAATAATTATTTTGGTGTAATGCTTCCTGTTTTATTAATAACTCTTTTATGGGCTGCAGGAATACACGGCGTGTCAGTTATAGGATCCGTTATGCGACCAGCATGGTTAATTATGCTAGATGCTAATATAGAAGCAGTCGCTGAAGGAGGAAGTATGACTTTCGGAGAAGGTGGTTTACCATACATTGCTCCGGAACCATTCTATCAGTGGTTGGTATGGGTAGGAGGCGCAGGAGCAACTTTAGCATTGGCAATACTGTTTTTATTCTCAAAATCTGTATATTTAAAACAAGTTGGTAAATTCAGTATTGTTCCAGGTATATTCAATATTAATGAACCAATGATATTCGGTGCACCAATCGTAATGAACCCAATTCTAGCTATACCATTTATTTTAGCCCCTGTTGTAACTACAACTATCTCTTACTTTGCTGTAAGAGTAGGGTTTGTCAGTGGGTTTACCGTAATGGCACCATGGACCTTACCTGCACCTATTGGAGCCTGGATGGCGACGGGAGGAAGCTTTGCAGCAGTATTCTTAGTTCTATTAAACATTCTAGTTGCATTAGCTATTTATTATCCATTCTTCAAAGTATACGAGAAGAAAATGATTGAAGAAGAGACTGAAGAAGTTTCAAATGACTCACAAACTTCAAAAAATACAAAAACAGCGACTGCATAAAAAAATAAGAGAGGTTGATTCTATCAGCCTCTTTTTACTAATTATAGTTACAGGAGATGACAGTTATGAATGTTGAACAGATGATTTTTGAAATAATTGCCAGTGCAGGAGATGCTCGTGATTTGACTTACCAGGCGTTAGATAATGTGAATGACGGAAAAATTGAACTAGCGTATGAACTGATTGAGCAAGCGGAAAAGACAATGAATGATGCACATAATGCTCAGACAAAATTGATCCAGAGTGAAGTACAAGGAGAGAAAATTGATGGAGGACTACTGATGATTCATGCGCAAGATCATATGATGACGGCTATCGCGGAACATCAGATGGTTAAAAGAATGTTGCCGATTTTTGAAAAACTTTTGAAGTAAAGGAGTACTGAACATGACATATTTAATTTTTGCGCTCGGACTACTAATCGTTTTTATCAGTGGCATTTGGGTAGTGAAAAAGTTCAGAACAAAATATAAGCCCAATAGGTGGTTTGCTGGTTTCCTCGGGCCTTTTATCATTATCGTTCCTTTGATAGTAGCACCTTCCTTACCTCCTGTAATCTGGACGGTACTTATAGTATTATTTATCTGGACAAACATTTACTTTTTTGAAGTTTCACGAGAAATGCTTGAGACCGGAAAAACTAAAACGGGGTTTGGTAGACGAATTTCGTAACGTATTATCAAGTGAGGGCGGTTTAAGTGGACTATTATATAGGTGTAGACGCAGGTGGAACTAAAACCACTGCTATAGCATATGATTCAAATGAAAATAAATTGAACGAAGTAAAAAAAGGACCGGGTAATATCAGTGTTAACTGGTCTGAGGCATTGAGCAACATCAAAAATAGCATTATTGAGATAGAAAAAAAACATCCTGAAAAAAATTTGAAAGGTATTGCAGTAGGGATCGCCGGCATGAGGTCTGATAATATAGAAGAGATTGCTGATTATTTAAAAAGAATTTATGGAGTTCCAATTTCTGTAAATACTGATTATAAACTTGCCTTTGATAGTACCTTCACAATGGGCAATGGCATATTATTAGTTGTAGGCACAGGAGTCGTTCTGTATGGTAGAAATAATAATCAGACAGTAAAAATTGGGGGTTGGGGCCACCTACTAGGTGATGAAGGTAGCGGATACGATATCGTTATCCGAACGATTAAAAAAGCTATTAAAGTCTATGAGGAAGAAAACCTTCAAGTAGAAGTCATAGGAGAGATTCTGACTGAGATCGATGGGACTAATATGGACGATATTAAGAAGTATATTTATTCACATAAAAAAAGTGAAATCGCTCAGTTTGCGCCCATAGTTATTCAGAAGGCCGAAAAGGGCGATGTGTTTTCAAGAGTTATTATAGAGGACATAGTCAACATTCTGTATAGTAAAGTGAAGTTAATCAGAGAAAAATTACAAGCGCCTCTTAATATAAACGTCTCTGTTATGGGTGGTGTTTTAAGTTCAAAATCTTTCGTTTTTAAATTGCTTAAATCAAAACTTAAAGAGGACAATCACTTTACTTTTGTCGAGCCTAAAGAACCTAACACAGCTGCGGTTCAGTATTTTAATAAGAAAGTTAAGCAGCAAAAAAATAGTAGTAGACTTGCAGTAGGTTTGATGTCTGGAACATCTTTAGACGGGATTGATGTAGTTTTATGTAGAGTCAGTGGTATGAATGAAGACACTGAAATAGACGTTATAGATTTTCAGACTTGTGCCTATAGTGGTGAAGTATTGAAGGAAATTGAAAAAATAGTTTCAGGAGAACATGTTTTACTTTCAGAAGTATCAGAATTAAATGTTGATTTAGGCTATGAGTATGCAAATGCAGTCAATTATATTTGCAAGAAAAATGGTATTAGTGCAGAGACTTTAGACTTTGTTGCATCACACGGTCAGACTGTTTTCCACGAGGCGGAAGGAAGTCCAGAAAAGCGGCGGTCAACGATGCAGATTGGTGAACCTTCTATAATAGCCTATGAAACAGGAGCTATAGTTGTTTCTAACTTCAGGTCCAAAGATATGGCTGCCAAAGGTGAAGGGGCCCCTCTGGTTCCTAAGAGCGAGAGTATTTTATATAAAGATGGCCGTGATAATATTTTATTAAACATTGGGGGCATCAGTAATTTAACCTATTTATCAAGGAGAAGCGAAGAACCGGTTTTCGGCTTTGATACTGGACCAGGAAACATGATGATTAATGAAGCTGTCCGCCACTTTTACTCTATCAATTTTGACAATAATGGAGACATAGCAAGTAAAGGCATGCTCATTCCTGATTTAATAGATGAACTGATGAGTCACTGGTTTATTAATAAAACTACTCCCAAGTCAACAGGTCGAGATGAGTTTGGTAAAGAATATACCTTGTCACTTATTGAAAAATATAATGATTGTAAAAAGGAAGACATTATCTATACTTTGACATACTTTACAGCTGAATCAATTGTAAAACATATTAAGGATATTATAGGTGAAGGGTATAAAGTAGATAATCTGATTATAGGCGGAGGGGGAACTCATAACGTTACGTTATTAAAGACTATTGCTGATTTGTTATCGGATACAGCAATAATAGTGAAGAGACAAGAGGATTTAGGGTTTTCTTCAGATGCCAAAGAGGCTATTGCGTTTGTTGTCTTAGGGAATCAGACAATTAATCGGATGCCGGGTAATATCCCAAATGTAACTGGCGCGAAAGAAGAAGTTGTTTTAGGATCCATAACATATCCAAATTAATTATGAAGGAGATTTTTATGAAAAGACTAGGTATTTCTATTTATCCCGAACATACAAGCTTTGAAGATAACGTTGAATATATGAATAAAGCAAGTCAATATGGATTCAATAGAATTTTTACTTGTCTATTATCGGTTGAAAAAAGCAAAGAAGAAATTTTAAAAGAATTTAAAAATATTATTGAGCATGGAAACTCTTTAGGCATGGAAACTATTCTAGATGTGAGCCCACGAGTGTTTGACCAATTGGATATTTCTTATAAAGATTTATCATTCTTCAATGATACGGGTGCCAGTGGTATTCGCTTAGACATGAGTTATTCAGGTAATGAAGAATCAATGATGACATTTAACCCGTATGATTTGAAAATTGAAATCAATATGAGTACAGGTGCGAAGTATATTGATAACGTTATGAAATACAAACCGAATATGAAAAATATTATAGGAAGCCACAATTTCTATCCCCATCGTTATTCTGGTTTGTCTCATGATCACTTTATGAAAACATCTAAGCAATTTAGAGATTTAGGAATTAAGACAGCAGCTTTTGTTAACTCTCAAGCTGCTGAAATAGGTCCTTGGCCGGTGAGTGAAGGGTTGTGTACCTTGGAAAACCATAGAACTCTACCAATTGATGTGCAGGCTAAACATTTATTTGCCACAGGTCTTATTGACGATGTAATTATAGCAAATGCATTTGCCTCCGATGAGGAGCTTGAGTTGTTGTCTAAATTAAATCCGGAGTTACTAAAATTAAAAGTACACTTGGACGATGGTATTCCTGCTTTAGAGAAAAAAATAGTTTTAGATGAGTTCCACTTTAACAGAGGGGACGTTTCAGACTTTATGATTCGCTCTACCCAGAGTCGCGTTAAATACAAAGGACATCATTTTAAGGTGTTTAATCCTAAACCTATTAAACGAGGAGACATTATAATTGAAAGCAGCCTTTACGCTCATTATGCCGGTGAACTTCAGATAGCTCTAAAAGATATGGAAAATTCTGGAAAAACTAACGTGATTGGAAGGGTAGATGAGGATGAACTGTTTCTGCTTGATTTAATTGAACCATGGCAGAAGTTTCTGTTGTATGAAAATTAGTGATTTCAATCCGGAGGATAATATGTCTAATTTAAAAGTCGTAACAATTGGTGGAGGATCAAGTTATACGCCAGAATTAATAGAAGGTTTTAAGCGTTATGAATAATTTCCAGTTGATGAGCTTTGGCTTGTAGATATTAATTAGGGCAAAGAGAAACTAGAAATTGTTGGAGTTTTAGCTAAAAGAATGGTTGAAAAAGTTGGACTTCCTATAAAGATATTTTTGACTTTGAATAGAAAAAAAGCGTTGAAGGATGCTGATTCTGTAACAACTCAGTTCAGAGTAGGCTTGCTTGAAGCAAGAGCTAAAGGTGAACGTATTCCTTTAAAATATAATATTATTGGACAAGAAACCAAAGGTCCGGGCGGAATGTTTAAAGCGTTCCGTACAATTCCAACTATGCTTAGTATTGCTGAAGATATTGAAAAGTATTGTTCTAATGCTTGGCTAATCAATTTTATTAATCTGGCAGGAATAATTACTGAAGCGTTATTACGTTATAGTAATTTATCAAAAGTGATTGGACTATGCAATGTTCCTATAGGTACAGAGATGGGGATCGCTAAATTAATGAATGTAGACCATTCAATGATTCGTGTAGATTTTGCTGGACTAAATCACATGGTCTATGGATTAGATGGTATTTCTATTAAAAATGACGTTATTAATAAGCTGACAGACCCTGAAAACACAAGTTTTGTAAAAAATATTGATTGAATGGGATTTGATACTAACGAAATGATTCGACTAACGCCGAATTTTAGCCTTTTCAAACCTAAAAAACCCCAAAACCAATAGAACAAAAAAGACCTTAAGGGAATTGCATTCCCTTAAAACCCTAGCACCTCTGCAACCAGAGTGATAAGACCTGGTGTAGAGTAAGCTGTTAAAGCTTCAGGAAGTCAAGGCACGGGTCGTATTTTTTGAGAAGGTCACTCAAAAAATCTTCACCCTTCCACCTGGACGTCCTGATTTTTGCCATTGCGTATTTTCGTGCCGAAAGCTACACAGAGTGAACAGTTCACTGGGTAGCTCTCGGCTTTTTCAGTGTAATGGCAAAAACCGCTAGCGTTCCATATCAAAATCGTTTCTCCGACGCTGCTCTCTCTTTCTTTGCTGTTTTTCTTCCATCTCGCCTTCAAACGTTTCTGTAATCTCTTCCCGCTTGTATCCAAGTCTTTCAAATGCTTCAAACGACCAGTCTTTGAATTTCTCCAAACTCCTTGTGAGTGGTTTGAGTGATTTTTCCACTCGCTCATTCAACTCGTTCCATGCATTTCGCCAATAATCTTACTGTTTTCTCTCGTCACTCAAGGCTTTTTTCAAGTGTTTATTTTCTTGTCGCTCATCTTGCAATTCTGTCTCTGAGATCCATTGTGCTTGTCTAGCGTGATTAATTGTTTTTTCAACCTTCTGTAAGTCCACCTTGGACACAATCACTTTATCCGGCACTTCTCGCTTACCTGCAATTGTCCGCTCCATCACCGGTTCAGTCTGCACGTAACAGGGCGGTTACTCGCTATAACTCTTCTTAAAGCAGGGTAATTAAGGTAAAATGAGGGTGTACTTATATCGACTCGGGTTATCAGGACCGGTTCGATATATGGTAAACTGTTAAAAAGTTCAGTTCCATGAGGAGAAAAAATGAATCCACTGTTTAAATTTATATTGAGGCTGGCCTCTTCACCAAAAATAGATATTCAAGAGGACTACCAGACCATCCGGCGCATGCAGAGATTGTTTTCTAAACAGCCTAAGCCGACCTACCGAATTATGGATGAGAGAATTTATGCGACAGCAGATGATCACGAGATACCTGTCAGGATTTTCTATCCTAAAGAAAAGAAGTATGATGAGCCGGTGATCTATTTTCATGGTGGGGGCTGGGTAATTGGAGATATCGAGACATACACACGTCCATGTGTGAATCTGGCGGACAGCATGGGGCGGATCATCTACTCAGTCGATTACAGGCTCGCACCGGAACACCCGTATCCGGCAGGACTGGATGACTGTCTGAGAGTGGCTGAAGTGCTGATGACGAAGCTGGATGAGAACGAACCGGACTGGATCCTAATGGGAGACTCTGCAGGAGCCAACTTAGCAGCTGCCGTCTCACTGTTGTTGAGAGATAAAAAGAAGCGTCTGCCTTCAAGGCAAATCCTCATTTATCCAGTGACGTACTGGGATCACACCGAAGCATCGCCGTTCGAATCGATTCGGACCAATGGCTACGATTATGGCCTGACCATCAAGAAAATTCAGGAGTATATGGAACTATATGCACCTGACGAAGATATACGCAAGAGCCAGACGATTTCACCACTGATGGCTGAGGATCTGTCGAATCAGCCTGATACGCTGGTCATAACCGCAGAATTCGATCCGCTTAGGGACGAAGGGGAGGCATACGCCAGAGCCCTGGAAGAAGCAGGCAACACCGCTAAAATTCATCGGGTCAATAACAGTGTACACGGGTTCATCACTTATCCTAAATTCACTGAACCGGTCGAAGAGACCTTTGCAGCAATCGATTCATTTTTAAATCAATCATAAGGAGGAGGCAGAGGCATGGAAAAGAAAAATTGGGTCAGACTGGACAATGCCTCGAATATCTTTTTAGCTGCACGTACGGATGTGGATACTAAAGTCTTTCGTTTTACGGCACAAATGTCTGAAAAAGTTGATCCGGCCTCCCTTCAGAAAGCACTGATCAAAGTTTATGAAGGTTACCCGCTCTTTCAGAACGTCATGAGACGGGGGATTTTCTGGTACTATCTGGAACACACTGAAAAGATTCCGTATGTCCAGCCTGAAACCATGCCGCCCTGTACGGCCATTTATCATTATGACCGGAAAGAACTGCTGTTCAGGGTGATTTATAATGAAAACCGTATCCATATCGAAGTCTTTCATGCACTGACTGATGGAACGGGAGCGATGTGGTTTTTTGAAGACCTGATAACAGAATACACCCGCTTAAGACATCCGGAAGCCTTTGGGAAAGACTCTGAGCGTACGCCTCGACAGAAACAGGATCTGGAAGACAGTTTCAACCGCTACTTCAGAAAGAAAAAGAAGAAGCGTGAGAACGTACCTACTCGGGAACCGTTTGAAGAAGCGTATAAGGAAGCGGACAACATCGAGAAAAGTCTTCAGCCGTATGAAGAACAGACTGACTATTCAAATGTACACAGAGTTAAAGGCACAATCACACCCGATCACCGTCCACGAATTATTGAGATAACCACACAGGTCAAAGATGTACTGGCTATGTCTAAGAAGCACAAGGTATCACTGACCTTATATCTGACGGCTATCTTTATGATATCCGTCTACGAATCGATTGATGAGAAAAAAGAAGAGGACACCGTCACTGTTTCGATACCGGTCAATTTGAGACAATTCTATCCGTCTTTTTCAGTCAGAAATTTTTTCAGTACGACTTTGATGGCGTATACCTTTAAAAAGAATCAGCCATATAATATCGAAGACATCTGTCAGGAGATCGATAAGCAGCTGAAGAAGGAAATCAAACCTGAAGCTATTGAAAAACGTCTGAAACGGTTCATCGGCTTTGAATTTCATCCGGCCATTCGTGTCGTGTTTAGGCCGATCAAGGACCTGGTGCTAAAATGGGTCAGCCTCTATACGAACCGGAAAATAACGGTAGCGATGTCCAACCTTGGGAAATTATCACTCCCTGAAATGGTTGAACCATACGTGGAGAATATCAATTTTTACACGGCAGTCGTCAGACCTCAGTTCTGCGTAAACAGTTATAAGGATAAACTCAATATTCTGTTCACCAGTCCATTCATCGAAACGGATATTCAGAAACGATTTATCAGATACCTGTCCGGCGAAGGGCTTGATATCCAGCTGGATGTCAACAAGGTAACAAGAGAGGAGTTTGAGTGATGAAAAAGTGTCCTGAATGTCAGGTCGATGTGCTGGATAATTGGAATGCCTGTCCGTTATGCGACACACCATTGATTGAATCAGGAAAGAGAAGCCCGTCTACATCCTTTCCGGAAGTCGGTCTGAGGTTCCAGAGGAGAAAAGTCAAGCAGTCACTGACGCTAGTGTCATTACTGGTCATTTTGATTTACTTCATCAGTCAGTCGATCTGGCGCTTCCGCTTTTTCGGACTTGAGTTCGTGCTATTCGGACTGATGGTCACCTGGATGATGGTACTGGTCCTGATTAGAAAGCGGCGGAATATCGTAAAAGGGATCGTCTACATTCTCTTTCTCTTCTCTCTATTAAGCGTGTACTTTGACTATATCCTCGGCTGGCTCGGCTGGTCACTGACCTTCGTGATACCGATTCTGTGTATTTCTGCCCTGCTGGCGATGTTTGTGGTGATACAAGTCGTCAGGCTACAGGCAGGCGACTATATTCTGTACCTTCAGCTGGCAGCCTTAGTAGGCTTCATCCCTTTCCTTTTCATACAAATGGATTGGGTCGTCATCGATCTGCCCAGCTGGCTGTCTGTTCTGTTCAGCTTCATCATGTTCTGGTCTGTTCTGCTTCGCCACGGCAAAGCTATAAAGAATGAGTTGAGCAAGCGAATGCACGTTTAAAATGAAAAATGAATGAAGTAAGGGTGTTAATATGAAGGATATATATGTAGTTGGGGCAATCATAGTAGAAAATGGGAAGATATTATGTGCACAAAGGGGAAATGAGAAATCTCTTCCTAATTTGTGGGAGTTTCCTGGTGGCAAAATAGAAAAAGGAGAAACACCGCAGGCAGCTCTATTGCGGGAACTCAACGAGGAACTGATGATAGAAGTCGAGGTATCAGAGAAACAATTTGAATTGACTAAATATGAGTATGATTTTGGACGTGTGCATCTGACTACTTTTCTCTGCATGCTGACGAAGGGGCGTCCTAAGCTGACTGAGCACCGACAGGTGAGATGGCTTGCTCCGTCAGAATTAAATAAGCTAGACTGGGCTCCAGCTGATATCCCGGCGGTCGAAAAACTGATGTCTGGAGGAATAAGTTAATGGTAGATCGTTTGATGCAGTCACTGGAGAAAGCATTTGTGGATCAGAGAATGACGAGTTCTCATTATGATCCAAAACTAATCGTAAATGACCAGCAGAAGAAAGCATATATGCTTAATGCCCTGCACGATGAATTAGATACGTGTGAGTCATTCTTTTTTTCCGTTGCCTTTGTAACCCAGGATGGACTGGCTTCACTCAAAGCACAGTTGTCGGATTTGGACAGACGGGGAGTGAGGGGACGTCTGCTTACATCAGTCTACTTAGCTTTTAATCAGCCAGAAGTATTTAAGGATCTACTGTCTATTCCTAACCTAGAGGTCAGATTGTCCAACAAAGATGGGTTTCACTCTAAAGGTTACTTGTTCAAGCAGAGTACCCATCACTCTTTCATCATTGGAAGTTCAAATCTGACTATGAGTGCACTGAAGGTCAACTATGAGTGGAATGTTCGTCTGACATCACGTGATAACGGGCAAATGATTCAGGACATCCAGGATCATATGGAAGAAGAGTGGCATCAGGCAGACCCGCTGACGGTCACATGGATCGAAGACTACAGTGCTTCGTATAAAACAAGAGTAAGATGGACCGATGCATATGTTCCCCCAATAGATGACAAGGAAGATACGTACATTACGCCAAACGTCATGCAGAAAGATGCCTTGAGGAACTTGGCTAACCTTCGCCGAAGAGGTGAGAAAAAAGGCATCATTGTGTCTGCAACTGGGACAGGAAAGACCTATTTGTCTGCCTTTGATGTTCTACAAGCCAGGCCAGATAAAGTTTTATTTGTAGTACATAGAGAACAGATTTTAAACAAAGCCAAAGAGAATTATCAGAAAATTTTAGGTGGAAAGAAAGAAGATTACGGTATATTGTCGGGATCAAAAAAAGAGAGCGACGCGAAGTATCTATTTGCCACAGTTCAGACAATGTCAAAAGAATCGATTTTTAGTCAATTCACTGAAGATCATTTTGATTATATTTTAATTGATGAAGTGCATAAAGCAGGTGCTCAGTCATATCATCATATACTTGAATATTTCAATCCGGAATTTTTACTTGGAATGACTGCTACTCCTGAGCGTACAGATGGGTTTAATATCTTTGAACTATTTGATTACAATATTGCATACGAAATTAGGCTGCAAGAAGCCTTAGAAGCGGACATGCTCGCTCCATTTCACTATTTTGGGGTGACAGATTATGAGAAAGATGGAGAGCTCATATCTGATACAACGACCATTAACCAGCTTGTAGAAGAAGAACGAGTGAATTATCTTATTCAGAAGCTGAATTACTATGGCTGCTCAAAAAATGTGCCTAAGGGGCTGGTTTTTTGTAGCCGAAAGGAAGAAGCTGAAAGGCTGGCAAGGTCGTTCAACGAAAGAGATATTCCAAGTGCTTATCTTTCGGGTGAAGACACATTAGAAAAGAGAGAACAAGAGGTCAGACGGCTTGAAGAAGGTCAGTTGAATTATCTTTTTACTGTAGACATCTTCAATGAAGGGATAGATATACCTAAAATCAATCAGGTAGTAATGCTGAGAAACACACAATCGAGCATCATTTTTATCCAGCAGCTGGGGCGTGGCCTACGTAAAGACCCATCGAAGGATTATGTAACAGTTATAGATTTTATAGGAAATTACAAAAATAACTACATGATTCCAATGGCTCTGTCAGGTGATGTGTCCAGGAATAAAAATGGGCTACGTAAAGATACGTATGATACAGGGTTTCTATCAGGTGTGTCGACAATCAATTTTGAAGAGATAGCGAAAAAACAGATCTTTCAATCGATCGATCAAGCGAAACTGGACTCGATGAAAGAGTTGAGGAAGGGGTTCGAACTGCTGTATAACCGTCTTGGCCGTGTTCCTTATTTAAAGGACTTCCAGCTTTGTCAAACGTTTGATCCAGTACTTCTAGCTAACAAGAAGAAAACGTATTATAATTTTCTAGTAAGTATGAAAGAAAATGAAGCCGTGTTGTCTGAGCGTGACCAATTGTATCTATTGATCGCATCAAGAGAACTACTTCCTGGAATGAGGAGAAATGAGCTGAGTCTATTAAGTGAACTGATGAAAGAATTGGTCGACGTAGTAACCTTCAGCGATGTGAAAAATCTTTTCAGATCTCAAGGTCTCCTCCATGACGATGAAACCATACGATCGGTCCTTCAGACACTCGATCTCAGTTTTTATAGAGGATCTGCTGCTATCCTTTTTAAAAATCAACCTTTTATTACAGTTAGTGACCATACAGTTTCTTTAGACAAAAGGTTTAAGCAGGCATTATCCAATAAATATTTCTTTAAGTTGTTCATGGACATAATCGAGACAGCTAGCTTAAGATCTAAATCATTCAATGACCATAAACCACTTACTACCTATCAGAAATATAAGCGGAAAGACGTTCTTCGATTGTTAAACTGGAAAGAACAGATGGTAGATCAGAACATTGGCGGCTATACTTCGGCAGAAGGTGAATTCGTTATTTTCGTCACGCTGGAAAAAGGAGAAGATTTTTCTGGAGCACAGATGTCATATGCAGACGAGCTTGTAGACAATGAAACGATGCACTGGTTCACTAAATCCCCTCGAACACTCTCTTCTCCGGAAGTCAAAAAATTACAGGATCCAGATTCATGGACATTTAGAGTATTCGTAAAGAAATCTGATGATGAAGGAACGGATTTTTATTATCTGGGGGAAGTGATCCCGGTTCAAGATACCATCAGACAGGTAGAAAAACCATTACAGGATGGCAGGCTGAAATCTGTGGTCGAAATGATGCTCAAGTTTAAGACTCCTATTGAACGAACTCTGTTTAACTATTTAACATTAAATGAAAACTAAAAAAAGATCCCGACGCTAGTCAAGCGTGCGGGATCTTTCGTTTAACAGATACATTGCTTTGGAATGGCGTTTATTCTTGTACATGGCTGCGTCAGCCTTATTTAGAAGGTTCTCTACAGAGTCACCATCTTTAGGGTAGTAGGCAAAGCCGACACTCGGCGTGCAGACGATTTCTTCTCCATTAATGAGGTAAGGTTTGTTCAGCTTGTTCAGGAGCTGACTGGCCCATCTCATGGCGTCATCATAGCTATCGAGATCATCAATCAGTACAGTGAACTCATCCCCGCCTAGTCGTGCAGCACAGTCATCCTTCTTGACCATCGAAGCAATGCGTCTGGCTACCTGAGCCAGCAGCTTATCTCCAAATGCATGACCATAGTCATCATTGACGTCTTTGAAATTATTCAGATCCATAAAGAGAAGCGCAAGTTTCTTATCATGAAGCCTGTCATCCTCTATAGCTTTCTGAAGAACTTCTTCGAAACGGATGCGATTGGCCAGGTGAGTCAGATGGTCATGAAAGGCCATATGCTTGATCTGTTCCTGATTAATTTTATTTTCCGTAATGTCTCTCGCAATAGCGTAGACACCAATAATTTCTCCATCTACTTTGATCGGTACATGAGTCACACCGAGGTAATAAAATTCGTTGTCTGTATTGCTGAGAGGGAGTTCATAATTTTTGAAGATGCCTTTTTTAGCATTATTAAAATGCTCTTTGACCGTTTCCTGATAATCGACATATATAGTGTCAATCAATGAGTGGCCAATCAGATCTTCCTTCGTTTTACCTAGAATTTGAGCACCTTTTTCATTAACACTCTGAACAATTCCGTCCAGAGTGAACGAATAGGCGGCGTCGGGGTGATGTTCGAACAACGACTGGTACCGTTCCTGACTGGATTGAAGCTCATCAGCGTTCTTTAAATATTTTTGAAGTAGGCGTCGATTCTCTGAAAGGAGGAGAATCTGCCTGACTATTACAAGCAGAATGGACACCCCTACACCGATAGTAATGGCATTAGCCCCGATGCTTGTATATATCATAAACAGATACAGCGAAGTCAGTCCGAAGAAAGGAAAGAGGATAGCGAAAAGCATAGGTTTCGTTCGAATGACAGCTTTCTTCCTCAGCTGGATCGATGACGGATTTTTCAGAAGCAGTCCGGTAAAGCCGACAAGCAGGACGCCTAAGATAAAGAGTGGATCAGTCCAGGATCCGGAGTCGTAAGTTTCAGTGCTGACTAGATAGACGAAAGCAGTATCTGCAACAATATAAGTAAATAGACCGGTACCGAAAAATAGAATCAAGTCATTCGAAAAGAGTTGTTTACTTGAGAAAATCACCATAAGCAGGCAGAAAGCCAGCGCCAGATCCCCGATTGGATAGGCAAGCGATACAACTACGGCTAGAAGAGAAACATCTCCTACTAAAATGATCGGGTTTAATAAAAAATACCAGCTGAGGGTGGCGTAAATAATCATAATGAAAAGAATATCGAAAATGTAGCGGGTCAGAACAAGTTTTGTCTTTTCCTTGTATAGTTTGAATCCGAAGGCACTAAGGTAGAACAGCACATTAAGTATATAAAAGAGATCAGGGGTTCCTGGGTAAGGGACTTCGATTCTCAGGACACTCTCGTAAAGTATCCAGGAACATTCAGCCAGGAAATAACTGAATGTTCCTAAAGTGATCAGGAACCAGAATGGCTTGTCTGGCTTCTCGGCAGTTTTATAGGCCTGATAAAGCCAGATGGATGGGACTGCTGATCCAATCAGAGACAGGGTATTCCCACCCCAGGTAAGTAGGTAAGCATTGTCTTGAAAAAGGAAAAGCCATAGATAGTAGAAAAGCGTAAATGCAAATATAAAAATTAATCCGTAAACATTCTTTTTCTGAATAGGCATGGTAGTTCTCCTTAAGTAATAAAGCACATGATCAGTTTATTAAGGCAACTGAATCAGCAAGGGACTGTGAAAATGTCTGGATATTTGATTAGATAATTATGAATATTCATCCTGTTTAAAAGTATTATACTATGTTTGTAAGGGTAGAACATAGCAATAAGTGAATAAAAAAGAGAGTGATATAAAATATTCCATATAATCATACGAATTAAGTAGACTAAATTGAACAAAAACATAAAATTAAGCAACGTTAGTATGAATAAATGTCACTTGCACATGTATAAAAAAGATTTTTTAATAATTTTTATGCGGTTAAATGGGTATTATCAATTATATTTTAAATTCACTCTTTTATTACCTAAAAATCGGCCTATCAATTTATATTTTTGGTATGTGGAGATGACTAGTGACTCTTATTCATTGTAAATGACCGTTGAGCTCAATTATAATGGGAGAAAGACCGAGGAGAGGTGATGAAATGACTAGTATATTACTATATGTATCAGGTGTGGCTCTAATTCTGTTCACGATCACAGATTTGATATGGACCACCCTGTGGGTAGACGGTGGAGCGGGACCCATGTCAAAGAGGATAGCTCGATCGACGTGGAGGATTACCAGGAGAATAAGTAAGAATGAGAAGGGCTTGTTTAATATCATCGGTCCGCTTATTCTCGTTCTAACCCTTCTCAGCTGGGTCCTGCTGCTTTGGATCGGTCTTACTCTGTTTTTTTCAGGGGATCCGGAGTCTATTGTCCAGACGACGTTTGAAGGGCCGGTCATGTGGTACGAACGTCTCTATTTCACAGGGTTTACATTATTTACTCTCGGGGTAGGGGACTACTCTCCGCAGCCCGGATTCTGGCAGGTCATAACAGCCTTGAATTCAGGAATAGGCATTCTTTTTCTGACCTTAGGTGCTTCTTATGTCATTTCAGTTGTCAGTGCAGTCGTCAAAAAACGTGTACTGGCCCAGACGGTTACTGGGCTGGGAATGGACAGCTCAGAAGTCATGCGGAAGGCCTGGAGTGGGGAAGGTTTTTACCAGCTTGATCTGTTTCTAATGAATGCATCTTCACAGATCACGGAACTGACCCAGCAGCATCAGGCCTACCCGCTCCTTCATTACTATCACAGTCAGAAGCCCCAGGAATCATCGGCGGTGGGCATCGCCATCCTGGATGATGTACTGACAGTGGTTCATCATGGTTTGGCTGATAAAGAAACGGTCAACATGATGCTGATCTGTGAAGCGAGATCCAGCATCGAAACATACCTTGAAACGATGACATCTGCTTTCATCGAGGAAGCAGAAAATGAACCCCCTTATCCAGACTGGACAGACTTAAAAGAATTGAAGCTGCCGCTGGTTGAAGAAGAGGAGTTCTCTGAGCGCATTCAGAAGGTCAGTCATCGTCGCCGGAAGCTTCTGGGAGCTGTAAAGGCAGATAATCATGAATGGCCCCAGCCTTAATTAATACAGAACGACCCCCTTCGGTATAAAAATTGTAGGGGGTCGTTCTGTATGCAGGAGCATTTTAGAAAAATTAGTGGAGCAGAATCGTTCGATCTATATAGTCTTTATGCTGGTAGCTCTGACTGCTTTTGCAGTCTTCCGATAATAGTCAGATGATTCAACAGGGTCAGATTGCCAGTGGATAGTTGATGCTGTTCATATGTGTATTCAAGAAATGCTTGATACGGGTACGGTACATCTCTTTATCCGTCACATATGCATAACCATGCTTTGCACCAACAGCTATATACAGCTCTTTAGGGCTTTTCGCTGAGTGATAGAGTTCATAGGCCATATAGGTGGGCACAAAGTCATCTTCATCTCCATGTATGAATAACGTTGGAATAGAGGATTTTTTTACCTGTTCTTCAGGACTGGCTTCACCGAACCAGTAGCCGGCTTTGACTTTTGTGATGAGGCTGGTCATCGGAATGAACGGATATCGAGGCAGTTTGTACAGTGTTTTCAGCTGATGAGCCATCTCTTTGGTCACCGAACTGTAGCCGCAGTCTTCAATGACAGCTTTGACATTGACTGGTAGCTGCTCCCCGCTCACATTCATAACAGTCGCCGCTCCCATGCTTAATCCAAAAAGAACGATTTCGATATCATTGCCAAATTCATTGATCAGTTTATCTATCCAGGTAATGTAGTCCTTACGTTCATGCCAGCCAAATCCAATGTAATCTCCTTGGCTGTCCCCATGCCCTCTGGCATCAGGAAGAAGAAGGTTGAAACCTAAATCAAAATAAAGTTTAGCCCAAGGCGCCATGTCCTTGTTGCTTCCACTATATCCATGAGCGATGATGGCTATTCGTTTCGTGAACTCCTGCTGGGGAATGAACAGTCCAGAGAGAGTCAACTCATCTGTAGACCGGATCGTCAGTATCTCTTTATCTACTGTGTTATACCATTCTTTTTCTTCTTTCCAGGGGTCGTCAGCATGAATCTCACTCATACTGAACTCATCAATAAATTCTTTACGGTTTATACCGACAGCTTTTTTGTAAAAAAATGCACTTGAATAGGCCAGAGCAGTAGCCGTCAGTCCCAGCGCTCCAAAGAATCCCCACTTCAAAGACTTCTTCATTTTATTCCATCCTTCCTCTAAGTACTCTTACTCTATATTGTACAGCATAGTCAAAAAGTTTGCAGGCTGTTTCCGATAAGTGAGTTGACAGGGTAATTTAACAATGATAATATACCCACTAGGGTATTAATTATACTTTAAATCAAGGAGGAACACGAGTGTTTGGATTATTCAACCGGTCAGCCGCTATAAGTGCTGATCAGCTAAAAGCAGAAAGAAACAATCAGACCAAGATTATAGATGTACGAATGCCTGGAGAATACCATGTAGGGCATATACCTGGAGCAAAAAATGTTCCATTGAACAGAATTGAAGGATACAAGGGGAATAAGGATGAAAAGGTCTACGTCATCTGCCAGTCTGGAATGAGAAGCAAGCGAGCGGCATCCATTCTAAAAAAGAAGGGCTATGATGTCGTGAATATCCGCGGGGGCATGACCCAATGGAATGGACCTGTCAGAGGAGGAAAACAGTAAATGGAAAAACTTATTATAGTAGGCGGGGTAGCTGGAGGAATGTCTGCCGCTACACGTCTACGCCGGTTGAAAGAAGAAGCTGAAATCATTATTTTTGAAAAGGGGCCGTATGTATCTTTTGCCAACTGCGGCCTGCCGTATTATGTCTCTGGTGAAATATCAGAAAGAGACAAGCTCCTGGTTCAGACTCCTGAAACTCTCTATGACCGGTTCCGTCTGGATGTCAGGCCGGAGCATGAAGTCCTGTCGATCAATCCTGAAGAGAAGACTGTAACGGCAGTCCATCATGGAAAACAGATAACTGAATCATATGACAAGCTGATCCTGTCACCTGGAGCAAAAGCATTTATTCCTCCTGTTGAGGGGCTGGACGAAGCTGAAAATGTCTATACGTTGAGGAATGTGCCTGATCTGGATAAAATCATGAACCGGATCGATCAGGTCGATCCAAAAGAAGCGGTCGTTGTAGGCGCAGGCTTTATAGGCATTGAAATGGCAGAAAACCTGAAATACAGGGGTATCGACGTGACGATCATTGAGAAAGCTCCGCATGTCCTGCCGCCACTGGACGAAGAAATGGCAGTCTTCGTGCAGAATGAGCTGAAAGATAAAGGTGTCAAGGTGATTACATCTCAGTCCGCGGTGGCGTTTAAAGAAAAAGGCCGCATCATCGTACTGGAAGATGGAACAGAATTTAAAACAGATCTGACTATTATGTCAGTGGGGGTCAAGCCGGAAAGCAGTCTGGCTGAACAAGCAGGAATAAAGCTGGGCCTTCGTGGAGGAATCCTGGTTGATGACACCTATCAGACCAGCGTAGAAGATATCTATGCAGTCGGAGACGCAATTGTTGTCAAGAATCAGATCAGCCAGGAAGATGCACTGATTTCCCTTGCTTCTCCTGCAAACCGTCAGGGACGTCAGGTTGCAGACAATATAGCTGGAATCAGTCGTGAGAATAAAGGAAGCATTGGAACAGCTATTGTGCGTGCTTTCGACATGACAGCCGCTTCGACTGGCTTGAACGAACGACAGCTCAGACAAGCAGGCAAAGAGGTTGCAGCCGTGCATACATTGAGCAAAGACCATGCCGGATATTATCCAGGAGCCACCGATATCACATTAAAAGTCATTTTTGATCCAGTCAGTGGTACACTGTATGGGGCTCAGGCAGTCGGCATTAAAGGGGTAGACAAGCGTATCGATATCATTGCGACAGCCATCAAGGGAGGCCTCACTGTTTTTGATCTGCCGGAGCTTGAGTTTACGTATGCCCCACCGTTCGGTTCGGCAAAAGATCCGGTAAACATGGCTGGATACGCCGCCTTGAATATTATTGAAGGATTAAGTGACTCGATTCAATGGCATGAGCTGAACCGTGAACTGGAAAAGGGGGCCGTTCTTCTGGATGTCCGAACTGAATCAGAGCTGGAAGCGGGCCGATTCCCGAATGCCCTCAACATTCCTTTGAATGACCTTCGTGACCGGATGGATGAGCTGGACAAAGAGCAGGAGTATATCATCAGCTGTAGAAGCGGACAGAGAAGCTATATTGGTGAAAGATTATTGAAACAGTCAGGATTTAAAGTAAAAAACCTGGATGGTGCATATGCACTTTATCAGGCAGTCAGACCGGAGGAATTGGAATATGTATAGATCAGTCAGCATGGATGAGTTTGGACAGAAACAAAAACGTGAAAATCTAAATATAATTGATGTGAGAGAAGCAGATGAATTCGCTGCCGGACACATTCCAGGAGCAGTCAGCATGCCTTTAAGCGGACTTGCACAAGAATTTGAAACCCTTAAAAAAGACAAGGAGTATCATGTCATCTGTCTATCAGGCGGACGTTCATCAATGGCGTGTGACTTTTTGGGAAATCAGGGGTATGATGTAGTAAACGTCATGGGCGGCATGTCTGCCTGGAGAGGAGACATCGAGTAATATGAAATGCGATAAAAGTATTTATAATCGGTTGAAACGGACAGAGGGACAGTTGAGAGGCGTGCAGAAAATGCTCGAAGAAGGCAAAGAATGCAGTGATGTCGTCACACAATTGTCTGCAGTTCGCTCCAGTGTGGACCGGATTATGGGTGTGATCGTTGCTGAGAACCTGAAGCAATGCCTGGAAAATCCATCAGCCAACATAGAAGAACAGGAAGAAATGATCCAGAAAGCCATTCAGCTGGTTGTGAAGAAATAACTTTTGCGCCATTCTACACTGAATAGAGGCCTGAAATGATCTTATTTTCACAAGCGTCTTGTCTGCATTTATTCCTTAAACCTGTTATCATTCATATGCAGTAAGAAAGAATGATAGTAAGGAGAGGATTTTTATGTCAACGAGTAAAGCAATCAGATTAGGGGTGCTGTCATTATCAGCTTCTCTACTATTAGCTGCTTGTGACGATAACGATACGCAGGATACAACGCCTGTGGAAGATGATACGGAACAGACTGGTGACACGGATGCGGGAGACGATACTGCTGCAGATAATACGGGCGAAGACGATACTGATGATACCGCTGCGGACAATACACCCGATGATGAGACTGATGGTGCAGCTGACGATGCCACTGATTCTCAGGGGATCCAAGGGATGACGTTCTCTGTAAGTCTGGACGATGCGGTCGATCAGTTCTATGAAACGTTCGGCAGTGAAGACATCAATATCAGTGAGATTCAGTTCGATTATGACGATGGACGTTACCTGTATGAATTCGAAGGCTGGGACGGCCAGTACGAATATGAACTGGATATTGATGCTGAAACTGGTGAAATCGTTCAGCAGGAACAGGACGATGAGGATGATTCAGATGATATACTTGACTTGGATGGGATCATCTCACCACAGGAAGCGATGGAAGCTGCACTTGATGCTTCAGGTTCCGGTTATGTAGAAGGATGGGATCTCGAAGTAGAAGACGGCCGTACGATTTATGATATCGACGTTGAAGGCGGCAGCGACCAGCAAGTCGATGCTCAGACCGGAGATGTCCTTTAATTCAATAAGTACAACGATCAGGCACCTTTCGACTACGAGTTGAAAGGTGCTTTTTTAGAACACATGTTCAAATCTCCTCAAGTGTGTTAAAGTTAAGAAAAGAGCAGAGGAGTTCTCATATGAACAAGCAGACGATTGTAGCAGACACAATAGATATGGTAAAAGAGAAACTGAACAATGAAGGATCCGGACATGATTGGTATCATATTGAGCGAGTCTGGAAGATGGCTTCCAAGCTGGCAGCAAAAGAACAGGCCAACAGTTATATAGTGGAACTAGCTGCTCTGATGCATGATCTGATTGATGACAAGCTGGTCAGCAGCAAAGACGAGGCTGTTCAAGAAGTCGAATACTGGCTTGAGGGAGCCGGAGTATCCTCATCAGACGCAGAACGGATCATGGACATCATCCAGACTATTTCCTTCAAGGGTGGAAATGGTCGGAAACTGACGACTCTTGAGGCTCAGATCGTTCAGGATGCAGATAGACTGGATGCAATTGGGGCAATCGGAATTGCCCGCTGCTTTACGTATGCAGGAAGCAAGGGAGACGTCATCTTCAATCCGGAACTGTCTGTACGCGAGAGCATGACTGAAAAAGAATACAGAGAAGGGCCATCGAGTGCAGTTCACCATTTCTACGAGAAGCTGCTTAAGCTTAAGGATCTGATGAACACCGAGACGGCAAAGCATATCGCCGAAGAGCGCCACGCCTTTATGGAAGACTTCCTGATCCAGTTCTTTAACGAATGGGAAAGGTAAATTGAAAAGCTAGTCAGAAAAAAACCAGCTGCCTGTGCAGACTCTAGAAAGTTAGATTTTTCAGGTCTAACTTTATTTGGTCACTATAGCAGGCAGCTGGTTTTATTATGCAGATTTTTAAAATGTCCCAACTTTTGTGACGATTCAGTCTGTCAGCCCCAAGTGAAGGATGGTGCTGCAGCTGGCCTGGATGCCCCAGTAAAATTCCTTCAGTCCCAAGTTTTCATTGGGTGCATGATTATCTTCATCGACATTGGCATAAGGAACCGTGACAGACGGAATGCCCAAAATATCAGTGAAGACATACATAGGACCGGTACCCCCAAGAGCTGGAAGGACAACTGGCGGGGTATCATAAGCCACCTCGACTGACTCGATCACTTTCTGTACGAGTGGATGAGACAAAGGTGTTTTAGAAGGCTTGACGGCACTCAGATTTTCAACTGACAAGCGGCAGCGGGAATCAAAGGCGGCCACATGCTTTTCAATAGCTTCATAGATGGCTTGGGGGTCCTGATTGGGTGCCAGGCGCATATCCAGTTTGACTTTCGCTTTTCCAGGAATGATCGTCTTTGTTCCTTCTCCTGTATACCCCGTTTCAAATCCTGCGATGGTAAACGTTGGTTTGAAGCATAAGTTTGTGTAATATTCTTCTCCAGTCATATCCAGGCTGTCAAGACCGATGACTTTCGCTGTTTTTTCAGGATAGAAGGCCAGTGTCTTCAGATGTTCTGCTTCTTCTGGGGTTGGAGTCAGCACACCGTCATAAAACCCGTCTATTAGAACGTCTCCTTCTTCAGTGACCATGGACCGGACCAGATTTAATAGAGCCATGCCGGGATCAGGGGCGATGTTCCCTTTATTACCTGAATGGTTATCTCTATTGGCACCCTGTGCTTTCACTTCAACATAGAGCAGTCCGCGGTTACCCAAAGTCACTGAGGGCTGCCCGTCTCCTTCCATTGGACCGTCTGCAGTATAGGCAATATCTGCTTTGAGCAGGTCCTTATGCTTTTCCGCAAAGGAAGCAAGGTTGACGCTGCCTTTTTCTTCTTCTCCCTCGAAAAGGAACTTGACGTTGACCGGGAGCGAGCCGTGTTCTTTAAGCAAAGTACCCACGGCGAGGATGTGGGCGATCAGCTGACCTTTGTTGTCGCCTGTGCCTCGGCCGTAAATTCTTCCGTTCCTGATTGTTGGCTCGAACGGATCGGACTCCCATAAGTCCAGTGGCTCAGGAGGCTGGACATCATAGTGCCCGTAAAAGAGAATGGTGGTCGTATTCTCAGGATCGAGCAGTTCCCCGTAAACCACAGGGTGTCCACCGGTATCCATGAGTTGAGCTTCAATGCCATTCTCTGTCATCATATTGAGCAGAAGATCGGCACATTCTTTTACGCCTAAGTTAAGTGTGCTGATACTTGGCTGTCTTAGAAGAGTGAAAAGGGTGTCCAGGTGGTTATCTTTATTCTTATCGAGTGATGGTCTGATGTCTTGGTAAACAGTTTTCCAGTCGGTCATGTATGAAGCGCTCCCTGAATTAGAATTTTATTAGAAAGATTGCTATATTTTAATAGTATACACCTTTTATTCATTTTAGGAAGGCTAAAATAAAAAAATCCTTCCCGAAAGACGGAAAGGAATGGATCATCTATTCAATGGAATGAATGTTCTGAGCGTAAGGGCTGTCTGAATTTCTAAGAGATTTCCATTCTCTGCGAAGTAACCATATGAGGAAAATAAGAGAAAGAATAAATAATGCAGAGTAGACGACATACTCACTCGGCAGACCTTCTCTCAACATTAAAAATTCAGCCTGCGCATCCGCAATTGAAACGGATGGAGCCAGAAATAGTGGGAGGATTACCAGCAGATTGTATAAAGCGTGAGCGATAATTGGATAGATAAGATTGTTATACTTTACATAGATAACTCCACAGACCAGGCCAACGAGAAGTTGAGGGATGAACAGCGACTGCAGGTGAATCGCCATGAAGACGACAGAACTGAAAATAATCCCTTTGTTCACCCCGTATTTGTCGACCCATTTATTCAGCAGATACCCTCTGAATACAATTTCCTCTACAACTGGTGCAAATATTACAGCAACAATGAAAAGGTAGAACACCGGAAGATCTTCTGAGCCAGTCAGTTCAAGAACATAAGGCACGATACGGTCAAACAGTGTGGGAATAAATGTCAGAACAGAAACGAAAAAGTAGACAAATAAAGAAGCCACGACCGCTGTCAAAATGGTCCAGCCGGCCACTCGAATCAGTGGGGAAATAGTCTTTTCATAAGGGGAAGACAGTGCTGCCACGGACAAGGACTGTTTTTTCATCTGACTTATCGTGATTTTATAAAGAATGAAGTAAATCAGCCCATCCGTCAGCAGCCCGATCATCGTGACGTGTTCGCCCATGAAGGCAACGAGCAGCATAGCACCGAGAATGATCACTCCAAGCGTTGCCAGAGCGATCCGCCAGATGATTGCCCATAAAGAAGCGCGTTCGAAAGTTGTTTCATATGTAAACATGTCATCAGCTCACTTTCAGTAAAATGAATAAGTAAACAGTAGCATATTTTAAAGATGATTGGTAATAGAAAGGAGTCAATCTATTATTTTGTGATAAACTATCACTAAATGACACATGGAGGCAGTTATGGAACCAATATTAGAAATCAGTCAGCTGACTAAATCTTTTGACGGAAAACCGGTACTGAAAGGCGTTGATTTTACAGTACATCCTGGAGAAATTATCGGATACATAGGGCCGAACGGAGCTGGAAAGAGTACTACGGTCAAAATTATTCTTGGGGTGCTGGAAAGAGACGGGGGAGAGATTCGACTCTTCGGGCAGCCGATAGACAGTCAGACGGTTACTTACAAATCACGCATCGGTTATGTGCCGGAGAATGCGGAACTTTACGAAACACTGACGGCTAAAGAATACCTGCTGTTCATCGGTGAACTTTACGGGATGAAAGAAGACATCGTTCTGTCTAAATCAGAAGAGATGATGGATGCTTTAGGAATAAAGGAGTCACTGAATGGGCGTCTGGCTTCTTTTTCAAAAGGGATGCGTCAGAAAGTTCTGATTATTTCCAGCCTGCTTCATAATCCGGATATCCTCTTCTGGGACGAGCCGCTCAATGGGTTAGATGCGAATAGTGTACAGATCATAAAGGAATTATTATGGCAGCTGAAAAAAGAAGGCAAGACGATTTTTTATTCATCCCATGTGATGGATACCGTTGAAAAACTGAGTGACCGCATCATGATTCTGAATGATGGAGAAGTCGTTGCGGACGGACCGTTTGAGGAGCTCAAAGAAGAGGCGGATGGCACTCTGGAGCAGCTTTTCAATACGCTGACAGGCTTTGACCAGCATTCGGCTCTCGCCGAACAGTTCCTCACTGCAATGAAGGGAGACGGTTCCAATGATGCGTGACATTCTTGGTCTGAAAAAAGGCGGGAAGACACCTGTCTATCTGCGGATCATAGATGTTCTCTCAGGAGTATATGAAAAAATCGGGGTCGATTATCTTCAGATGCGCAACATTCTTTCTATGAAGATGACGATGGATGGCAGACGGGAATCACCTATGCAGGCTGTCAGTTCAAACAGCCGGTCGGGTGAAGAAAAAAACCATTTTTTCTCCAGTTTGTGGGTCTACGCACTGATCAGTGTCTTTCTGCTCTTCCTTTTTGCGTATGATAACTGGGTGTTTCAGTACACGACTTATTTCAGTTTTCTGTTTCTGATGACGTTTTCGACTCTTCTCGCTAATTTTTCAACTATTCTGCTGGATACAAAAGATTCTATACTCATTGGAACAAAGCCTGTAACAAGGAAAACGCTCGGGGCAGCCAAGGCTACTCATGTAGGCATTTATCTTATTTCATTTACGATGGCCATCGGAGCGCCAGTGATTCTATTCACGTTTTACTTCAATGGCATAATGGCCGGACTGCTGGTCCTTGTGCTTTCTCTGCTGGCTTCACTCTGGTGTCTGGGCCTGACCCTTGTCGTTTACGCTACGATTCTCAAGCAGTTTGACGGCGAACGCTTGAAAAACATCATTGCTTATAGTCAGATCTCGCTATCAATTTTTATGGTAATCGGATATTATTTAGTCGGCCAGATTTTTCAGATCATCGATCCGGAAACACTGCTGGTTGAAATGAATCTGACCCTCGGCCATTCCGTTCTTTTCCCAATGTGGTTCGTGGCACCATTTGGATTGCTTCAGGAAGGCTGGACACTGACCTACGGCATATATACCGGCCTGCTTATAGTAGGATCCGTGTTACTTGTTATTTTATATAACTGGAGTACGGATAAAATCGAAAGCAATCTTCAAAAAATGAATGCTTCAAGTCTTAAAATAAACAAACGGTCGGTTCTGGAAAGAATCGCAGCTTCTGGATTATGCAAAGACCCTCTGGAGAAGGCCTACTTTCATTTCTCCTGGCAGCTGACAAAGACGGAGCGGGAATTCAAGACCCGTCTGTATCCGTCGATTGCCAGTGCACTGGTCTTCCCGATCGTGTTCGTCTTCACGACACTGACTGGTGATCAGACTGCAGGACTGGAACAGAATCCAGTATCCTTTCTGTATCTGCCTTATTTCACCTTGCTGCTGATTCCAGTTCTGACTGTATCGATCCAGTTTTCAACTAACTACAAAGGAAGCTGGGTGTTCAATCTGACACCGCAGCAGTCGAGAGCCCCGTTCATGCGGGCAGCTCTTAAGGCGATGCTGGTAAAAATCCTGCTGCCGCTTTACCTGATCATTGCTGCAGTCGTCCTTGTGTTTTCTGGATGGGGCTATCTGCTTCAGATGATCAACGGCTTTCTTCTGATGAGTGTTGTCTTTTATCTGGAAGCGCGTCGATCCGTCAAGAGCCTGCCCTTTTCAAGGAAGTATTCAGCGTCTGAAGCTAATCTGGGATGCATGGGCACGCTGATCTTTTTCGTGCCTGTCTTCATTCTTTCTCTAATAATGATCCTGAGCCAGCTCTTTATTCCTTTCGGTGAATGGATTATTCTAATTATCATGTCAGGCCTGACCATCTGGTGGATGACTCGAGGCTTCAACGAGAAGAAGCAAGCCTGATCAGGAGGCGATGCATTTTACCTTTTTTTTAAGGTGTAAGTAAGATACAATAAAATCAATTAGACTACGCTATCCAAGGAGATAATAATTATGAAACGTACTATATTAACTGGCGATCGTCCGACCGGGAAACTGCATTTAGGTCACTATGTCGGCTCGTTACAGAACCGAGTGTTGCTTCAAGAAGATGAACAGAATAATGTCTTTGTCATGGTGGCGGATCAGCAGGCACTGACTGACAACGCTAAAAACCCTGAGAAGGTCCAGCAGAGCATTATGGAAGTGGCTCTGGACTACCTGGCTGTGGGACTGGATCCTGAGAAGACGACGATTTTCATTCAGTCTCAGATCCCTCAACTGCCGGAACTGACGCTTTATTATTTGAATCTGGTCACCGTAGCACGACTGCATCGTAACCCGACCGTTAAATCTGAAATTCAGGAAAAAGGCTTCAACGAAAGTATTCCTGCAGGGTTCTTCATGTATCCGGTGAGCCAGGCCGCAGACATTACGGCGTTCAAAGCGACTCACGTTCCTGTAGGAGAAGATCAGAAGCCTATGCTTGAGCAGACACGTGAAGTGGCACGCGACTTCAATCGGACTTATGGAAAAGATGTTCTGGTTGAACCGGATATCATCCTGCCTCCAAAAGGTCAGGGCCGTCTGGTCGGAATTGATGGAAAAGGGAAGATGAGCAAGTCTTTGAATAACGGTATCTACCTGTCTGATAGTGCAGATACCATCCAGAAAAAAGTCATGAGTATGTATACCGACCCGAACCACATTCGTGTGGAAGATCCGGGTCAGGTCGAAGGAAATGTTGTGTTCACGTATCTGGATGTGTTTGATGACGATAAGGAAAAAGTACAGGAACTGAAAGACCAGTACCGCGCCGGCGGATTGGGTGATGTCAAAATCAAGCGTTACCTGAATGATGTGCTTCAGGCCAAGCTTCAACCGATTCGTGAACGCAGAGAAGCATTTGCTGAAGATAAAGGAGCCATTCTGGATATGCTGAAAGCGGGAAGCCTGAAAGCCAAAGCTGTCGCAGCCCAGACTCTGGATGAAGTTAAGGATGCTATGGGCATCAACTATTTCAAGTAAAGACTTGAAAGTGACCCACAGGCAGGTTAATTCAAATTTTACTGAAGAAGTGATGACCGATGATTGAACTGAAACCTGTAGACAAACATAATTATATGACCGTAGTGGATCTGAAAGTCCATCCCCACCAGCAGGATTTTGTCGCGCCGAATGACTTGTCTCTTCTGGAAGCGAGTTACGAGGAAGAAAAGTATCCGTTCGCCATTTATCAGAATGGAACGGTAGTCGGCTTTCTGATGTGCAGCTACTATCCAGCTGATGATGCCTATCCGATCGACTCCTGGTGGCTGGAACGATTTATGATCGACAGGGACTACCAGGGAAAAGGGATCGGGAGAAAAGCGCTGGCTCTTTTTCTTAGAATAGGAAAGTATAAAGTTTTACCCGCTAGAAAGCCTATCACCTCAAACGTTAATCACTATCACTTGATTTGAAAAGAGAGGGGATTTAAAGGTACACTATACGTATGGTAGAGAAAAGCATTC